>NZ_JAAGPM010000038.1:0-60017 GCF_017104865.1 Burkholderia sp. Ac-20349 | reverse complement strand
GGCCGCTGACGGCGGACGGCGTCAGCGCGAGCCGTTCCGCGGCCGGCGCGAACCCGCGGCTGTCGACGACTTCGAGGAAGGTGCGCAGCAGCGTGATGTCGAGCGAGGTCGACGCGGGATCGGTCAGGTGTAGACGGTCGTGAACGCTTCGTTCAGCTCGCCGGAATGGAAGAAGATCCCGCGCCCGAGTTCGTCCTCGGTCCACGTCGTGACCGGGCGGTCGGGCTGCGCGAGATAGCCGAGCCCCGCGAAGGTTTCGTTGCGGTTGCCGCTCGGATCGAAGAAATAGATGGTCGTGCCGCGCGTGATGCCGTGCCGCGTGGGAGCGACGTCGATCTTCACCTTGTTCTTCGCCATCACGTCGGCCGACTTCAGCACGTCGGCCCAGTCGTCGAGGAAGAACGCGATGTGATGCAGCCCGTTGCGCGGGCCGCCGACGAACGCGATGTCGTGCGGCGTCGAGCTGCGGAACATCCACGTCGCGGCCTGGATCGTGTTGCCCGGGCCGACCATGACCTGCTCGGCCAGGTGGAAGTCGAGGCACTCGGCCATGAAGCGCGTGTTCTCCTCGACGCGGTTCACGCCGGCCTCCGGGTTCAGCTCGCACATCAGCAGGCAGTGGTCGAGCCAGTGCACGGCCGAGCCCGGAATGTCGTCGGGCCACGGATCGGGATTCAGCGAGCCGACCGCGGTGCCGACCAGCTCCTTCTTCGCGAACAGGCGCAGCTCGTGCCCGCTCGGCAGCAGGAAGCGCAACTGGCGGCCCACCGCCGGCAGTGCGCCCTCGGGCAACATCTCCGTCGGGATGCCGTACGCCTCGATACGCTGCTGCAACGCGTCGAGATCGGCGTCGTGCTCGACCTTGTAGGCCGCATGCTTGAGCCCCGCCTGATCGGACGGCGACAGGATCAGCGAATACCGGTCCCATTCGTCCCAGCATTTCAGGTAGACGTTGCCGGCCGCGTCGCGCATCGTCTCCTGCATGCCGAGCACGCGGATGTAGTGACGCAACGCCGCTTCCATGTCCATCACCTTCAGATTGACATGACCAATACGCATCACACCCATGGTGAGTCTCCTCCTTGGTTACTTGTTGAGATCCGGCGTCCCGGCGCACGCCGAGCCGCAGAAAAACGGCTTTCTCAGCCGGCCCGCCACTTCCAGCTCGACGTCGCCGTCCGGCGCGACACGGCACGCGAGCGCATAGCCGTCGAGTTCTTCGTCGGCGCTCACGTGCGCGCGGCTGATCGGCCCGAGCCGGTGCACCGCGCCGCGCAGCACGCGCACCTTGCACACGCCGCACCCGCCGTTCAGGCACCCGACCGGAATGCCGCGCCGGCCGAGCTTCGCCATGCCGGCCAGCAACGATTCGCCGGACGCGCACGCATAGCGCTCGTCGGTCTGCGCGATCGTCACCGTGGCGCACACGCGGCCCGCGTCCATGTCACACCCGCCGGAACAGCGGGCTGCGCGTCTGTTGCGCGTCGGCCGCCGAGATGAACTTCTCGTGATAGATGTCGCGCTCGAACAGGCGGCCCTTCATCAGCGCGGTGATGCACGCGTCGATCATCGCGGGCGGCCCGCACAGGTACGCCTGATGACCCGAGAAGTCGCCGTCGAAATGCGCGATCGCGACGTCGTGCACGAACCCCTGCGCGATTCCGCCGCCGGCATCGGCCGCCCCTTCGGACAGCGCCGGCACGTACGTGAAGTTCGGGTAACGCTCGGCGAGCGCACGGAATTCGTCGTGGTAATAGAGTTCCTTCGCGTTGCGCTGGCCGTAAACCAGCGTGATCGGCGCGGTGACGCCGCTCGCGAGCAGGTCCGCGATCATCGAGCGCGGGCTCGACAGGCCCGATCCGCCGGCCATGAAGATCATCGGCAACGCGGCCGAGCGGCGCACGAAGAAGCGGCCGTACGGGCCCGACAGCCGCACGCGGTCGCCGGTCGCCAGCTGCTCGTGCAGGTAGCCGGTGCCGAGCCCGCCCGGCACCTGCCTGACGTTCAGCTCGATCTCGCCGGTGGCGGCCACGTCGGCCGGTGAATTCGCGATCGAGAACGCACGGCTTTGCCCGAGCCCCGGAATCTCGAGCTGCACGTACTGGCCGGCCTGGAAATGGATCGGCTGCGACAGCTTCAGCCGGATCGACTTGATGGTCGGCGTGAGCGCGTCGATGCGCGTGACGTCCGCCGCGAAGTCCTTGACGGGGATGATCTCCGCGTCGGGCTCCTCGTCGACGTCGGCCTCGATCACGGTGTCGGCCTGCAGCGTCGCGCAGCACGCGAGCGCCTTGCCTTCCTCGCGTTCGAAGTCCATCAGCGCGAACGGGTTCGCGTCGCCGAGGTCGGTCTCGCCGTCGAGCACCGCGACCTTGCAGGTGCCGCACAGCCCGTGACAGCACGCGTGCGGAATGTAGATACCCTGGCGCAACGCCGCGTCGAGCATCGTCTGTCCTTCCTCGACCTCGATCGTGACGCCCAGCGGCTCGATGGTTAGTTGGTGGCTCATGATGGTTCGCCCGTCCGCGTCGCGGTCAGAAGCTCGCGCCGCCGAGGCCGTCGAGGCCCGGCGTGCGGAAGCTGATCAGGTCCTTGTGCCCGAGGCCGTTGCCGGCCAGGCTCTGCGCCGCGTCCGGCGTCCACGGCTCGCCGGAGCGGAACCACTCGACGCGATCCCAGTCGATCTTCGCGAAGTCCGGGTGGTAGCCATAGACGGGCGGCAGCACGTCGCGCGCGAGTGCGCCGAACGGCAGGTCCGGCGGCAGCGGCAGGCAGAACGGCGCCGGGAACATCAGGTGGTCTTCCCAGCACACATAGAGCAGCGGTGCCGGAAACTTCCCGACCGCGTCCTTGATCGGGAAGTCATAGGGTTTGAGCGCGATGACGGCCATGCTTGTCTCCTGTCGGCCGGCGTTCGCGCGTTCGCGCGCGCGCCGGTCTCGTTCAAGGTTGCGTAGGTGTTGCGTATCGATCAGTTGCTCGTGGCCTGGCCACGCCATGCCGCGAAGTTCTTCTGGTCTTCCGAGCCCTCGAAATCGAGGTTGTCGCGGCCCATGCCCACCGCGTAGTAATCGAGTACGGCGGCGAGCGGATCGAAGCCTTCGGCGCTCGGGTCCGCATCCGGCGGGAAGCAGTTGCCCTGGTGGATCTGGTGCACGGGCAACCACGCCTGCACGTACTTCTGCGGTTCGTGATCGAAGATTTCCTTGCAGTGATCGCTGCAGAAATGGAACTTGTTGCCGAGGTAGTCCGATTCGCGCGCGCCGATCTTCCGCGGGTTGCCGGGCTCGGTGAACAGCATCGGGATCTGGCAGGTCTGGCACAGCATCGGCAGCGTCTTCATGTAGAAGCGGTTGCCGGCCTTCGCCTGCTCGCCCCAGTGGTCGAAGCGCGGGCGGTAGTAGCGGTCGAACGAGTCGGGATACTTCGCGGACAGCCACGCCATCTCGTCCTCGGTCGGCACCCACGTGTGGAACGCGGACGCCGCGTTGAAGCCGTAGAACGTCGACCATGCCTGGTGGCTGATGTGGTCCTTGCCTTCGCATGCGTCCTGCCAGCCCTTCGGCTCGCGGATGCCGTAGCGCGCGAGATCCTTGAACAGCGCGCCGCCGTTCTGCTCCGCGTACATTTCCCACGACTCGCGCCAGCTCATCACGCGCTTCGGCTGCATGTAGTCCATCATCATCGCGACGAGCGTCAGCAGCCGGTAGCCGCGCCAGAACCACTTGTCGATCCAGCGCTGCACGATCGGCACGTTGTCCGGATCCTGTTCGAGCAGGAACTTGATGCACTCGATGCCGAGCGTCATGTGGCGCGATTCGTCCGACTGCGCGGAGAAGCCGAACGTGACGGTCGACATGTCGCCGTTGTAGGCCGCGCCCGACATGAACGGCACGAACAGCAGGTTCGTCAGCACGTATTCGAACGAGAAGCTCACGGCGGTCAGGAATTCGAATGGCCCCGACGAGTACGCATCCTCGAAGAACGACTTCGGCACCGACAGGTACCAGACGCGGTCGAACCAGTGGTTCGAGTGATGGAACCCGTTGAAGAACTTGTTGTACGTCGACATCGCGTGCGTTTCGGTCTGGTAGTGCCGCAATTCGTCGATCGACTGCATCTGGCACGCGATGCGCGCGCCCTCGCCGGTGAAGTGCCGGCCGACGTGCGCGAAGCCGCGATGCGCGAGGTATTCGAGCGGCGTCACGCCCTGGATGAACAGCTTCAGCGCGTTGATGTAGCGCGCATCGGTCACGCCGAGGAACGCGTTGTTCTGCGTGAACGCGTCGATCACCGCGTACAGCTTCTTTTCCTTCTCGCCCTGGTATTTCCAGTACGCGTCCATGGTCAGGCGAAACGGATCGACCCACTTGTCCCAGTCGTGGATCTTGATGCCCTCGTAGCGGTCGTACGGGAAGACCTTGTCCATCGGCTGGTAGGTCGTCTCCCAGCCGAGGCCGCGCGTCATCGCCGCATAGCGGTCCTTCAGGCCGAGTTTTTTCTTGAGCGTTGGCGTGTCCATTCGTGTCTCCGGTGTTGTCGGTGCGCGTGGCGCGGCGTTCAGTGCGACCAGCTCAGCGTGAACTGGTCGTCGTCCTCGTCGATGTGGCCGGACAGCGTGATCAGGTTGACCTGAAGCTGCTGCAGGTCGAAGCGCGTGCCGGTCAGTTCCTCGATCGTTTCGCGGCGGATCGTCAGCCGGTCGGGCGAATCGATCTTGACCATGCCGGGCGACTCGACCACCACCGCGAGCGGGTTGTCGGCGACGATCGCCTCGACGATCGGTCTGGACTCCTCATTGGCCTGGAAGGCGATGAATACGTTGGACATGCTGGTTTCCTGGATGAAAGGTGGGCGGCCCGGCGTCAGAGCGCGAGGCCGAGCTTCGCGACACGCGCGTGGAACTGTTCCCGCACTTCGTCGAGCGCGGCGCGGCCGTCGTCCTGCAGCGCCAGCGCCGCCACCGGCGCGAGCGCCGCGTCGGCCCGCGCGGACCAGTCGCGCGTCCAGCGTGCCAGCAGCGCGCGGTTGTCGTCGGATTCGGACGCCATCGTCTTCACGACGGCATCGATCCAGCGGTTCGACTCGGTGTGCCATTCGGGCATGAATGCGGTCAGCATCGCCACCGCCGTGCCGCCCGCGAGCGCGATCCGTTCGTCGACGAAGCGGTCGTACACGAGCGGATATAACAGCCCGTCGAGCGCCAGGTTCTGCGCGACGAACAGTTCGACCGGATCGGCAATCACCAGCGTGTCCTCGACATAACGCCGCAGCGGCTGCCACGCGGCGCCGGCCGTCCACGCCGCCTTGGCTGTGTCGAGCACGTCGGGTTCGGCCATCGCGAGCGCGAGCCGCGTGAGGTACTGCGCGACCCCGAGGTTGTCCATCGCATGAAACATCGCGGGCGCCGTGAACGCGGTGCCGTAGCCGAGCGCGCAGACCTGCGCGTTGTTCATGTTCGCGCCCCAGGCCGCGTGGCGCAGCGGCACCAGCACGTCGAGCGCGTGCGCGGCGACGTCGTCGCGCATCAGGCCGATCATCCGGCGCGACTCGACGAACTCGAAGTTCGCTTCCATCGTGTCCTGCTGGCGCGCCCGCGTGGTCGCCCACGACGCGTAGTAGAACTGGCGCGGGTCCTTCAGCGCGTACCAGTTCGCCATCCGGATCGCCGAACGCGACGCGTCGAAGATCTCGTAATCGGGATCCCACGTCGGGCGGTAATGGAAGTTCGCCTGGGGCTGCGCGCCCATCATGCCTTCCTGGTAGCGCGTCGCCGTCTTGTCGCCGCCGATGTTCTGCGCCACGTGCGCAAAGGTGTGCCGGAGCGGCTTGATGTCGACTGTCTTCAGCTCGATGGTCACTTCTTGCTCCTCAAGGTCATGGGTTCGCTTCGACGTCCAGCCGCGTGACCTGCTGTTCGCGGCAGAACGCGTCGAAGGCGGCAGGAGGCAACGTCAGCTCGACGCACAGCTCCGGCGCACCGCCGATCGACAACTCGAATTCGACGAAGCCGCGCGGGTTCGTGCCGGTGACGCGGACGCACTTGCGGCCCGGGTCGAGTGGGGAAAGATCGGTGTCGGTTGGATTCATGATCAGTGTCGCCTCCATGCCGTCCTTCAATGCAGCATCCGTGCCACGCGCGGCCGGTTCCGCAAAAAATCTCGATAATTCAGGGAAAGCCCTGACGCAAAGTTCAAATTCGCGATCCACAATGGCGGTTAACCAGAAGGGAAAACGCGCCCGAGACACTGCGCCAAACGCCTGATTCGGCGGCCCTCTTCATCATTTGAGCAACCTGGCGGCACGCATTTGATGAAATGATCAAACGGTCGCCCGGGTTGGGGCGCCGCTTGCGGAAATTTCGAAAATCACGAGAAATCTCGACGGAGGAGACATGACGCGGCCCAGCCTGCCCCCCTTGCCGCCGGACACCGACCTGCGCAAGCTGATCCATTTTTCGGCGAGCGACGGCCGCATCTGGCTCGCCGGACAGCGGATGGTGCTGCTCCATGCCGGCGCGCTGGCGACGCTGCGCCAGGAGTTGATGGAAAGCGTCGGGCCCGCGCAGACGCGGCGCTTCTTCACGCGCGTCGGCTTCGCCGCCGGCGAACGGGACGCCGCGCTCGCCCGCGAGATCCGCAGCGGCGCGTCGCTGTTCGACATGTTCCATGTCGGCCCGCAGCTGCACATGCTCGAAGGCGCCGTGCAGGTCACGCCGCTGCGCTTCGAGGCCGATCCCGCGACGGGCGCGTTCTATTGCGAATACCGCTGGGAACATTCATGGGAGGCCGACGTGCACCGCCGCACGTTCGGGCCGCAGCCCGAGCCGGTGTGCTGGATGCTGATCGGTTATGCGACCGGCTATACGAGCGCGTTCATCGGCCGGACGATCCTGTTCAAGGAAACGAGCTGCGTCGGCATGCACGACCCGCACTGCACGATCGTCGGCAAGCCGGCCGAGGAATGGCCCGACGCCGAGGAAATCTCGTCGTGGTTCAAGGCCGATTCGCTGATCAACACGATCCGCGACCTGCAGACCGAGGTCGAGTCGCTGCGCCTCGAGATCGCACCCGACGATGGCCGCACGCGGCTCGTCGGACGCTCCGACGCGTTTCGCGCCGCCTATGCGCTGCTCGAGACGGCCGCGCCGACCAAGGTGGCCGTCCTGCTCACGGGAGAGACGGGCGTCGGCAAGGAGCGCTTTGCGCGCGCGCTGCACAGCCTCAGCCCGCGCGCCGCCAAGCCGTTCGTCGCAATCAACTGCGCGGCCATTCCGCACGCGCTGATCGAGTCGGAACTGTTCGGCGCGGAGAAAGGCGCCTTCACGGGGTCGCAGGTCGCGCGGGCCGGGCGCTTCGAGCGCGCGAACGGCGGCACGCTGTTCCTCGACGAAATCGGCGAGCTGCCGCTCGACGTGCAGGCCAAGCTGCTGCGCGTGCTTCAGGAAGGCGAGGTCGAACGGCTCGGCGCGACCGACGGCAGGAAGGTGGACGTGCGCGTCGTCGCGGCGACCAACCGCGATCTCGAACAGGCCGTGCGCGACGGCACCTTCCGCGCCGACCTCTACTACCGGATCAACGTCTACCCGGTGCTGATTCCGCCGCTGCGCGACCGGCAGGACGACATCGCGCTGCTCGCCGACGCGATGCTGGAACGCTTCGCGTCGCTGCACGGCAAGCCGGCGCCCACGCTGACCGACTATGCGTACGACGCGCTGCGCGGCTACCGGTGGCCCGGCAACGTGCGCGAGTTGGAGAACCTGATCGAGCGCGCAGTGATCCTGTCGCGCCCCAACCGGCCGGTCGACGCGAAGGACCTGTTCCCCGGCGTCGGGCTGCCTGGCGGCGCGACCGTCGATCGTGCGGGGCAGATCAAGCCGGCCGCCGCGCTATCGATCGACTGCGCGACGATCCTCGACCAGTTGCAGGGCGGCGGCGGGCTCGACGGCCTCGAGCGCGCGCTGCTGCACGAGGCCGTCGATCGCTCGAACGGCAACCTGTCGGCCGCCGCCCGCCTGCTCGGGCTGACGCGCGCGCAGCTCAGCTATCGCCTCAACCGCAAACAGGATTCGGAGGACGCGTGACATGAATACCATCCTGCCCACCCACCCGTTCGCCGACGCGCTGCCCGACGACTCCGCGCCTGCGATCGAGCCGGCCGCCGACGACGCGGTCGAACCGCATGCCCGCACGCTCAGCGAGCATGCGTACCACCAGCTTCGCCAGCACATCATCGAGGGGCACTACCCGCCCGGCGCGAAGCTGCGCGTCGAGCACCTGAAGAACGTGTACGGCGTCGGCGCGGGCACGCTGCGCGAGGCGCTCACGCGGCTGGTCAGCGATGCGCTGGTCGTCGCCGAAGGGCAGCGCGGGTTTCGCGTCACGCCGATGTCGGTCGACGATCTCGAAGCGATCACGCGGCTGCGCATCCATATCGAGGTCGATGCGCTGCGCGAATCCGTGCGGCGCGGCGACGATGCGTGGGAACAAAGAGTGCGGCAAAGCTTCGAGATGCTGTCGGCCTGGGAGCAGCCGGTATCGATCGAACACCGGACCGCGTGGGAAGCATGCAACCGGCGCTTTCACGAAGCGCTGATCTCGGCGGCCGCGACGCCGTGGACTTACCTGATCCTGCGCATGCTGTCGCAGCAAAGCGAACGTTACCGGCGCGTGTGCATCGGGCTCGGCGATTCGAAGCGCGACGTGCATGCGGAGCACAAGTGCCTGTTCGACGCCGCGATGCGGCGCGCCGATGCGCGCGCGGCGCTCGCGCTCGAAGACCATATCGGCACGACGCTCGCCGTCGTGCGCAACGCGCCGCCCGGCACGCTGCCGTTCTAGCGCTTCAACGCGCGCTCGCGGCGCTCAGGCCAGCGCGGGATAACCGTGCGCGGCCGCCTGCTGCTCGAACCGCGCAATCCTGTCGTAGTCGGCTGGCGACAGCCGTTCGAATCCCTTGAGCCGCAACACGCGCGCCCGTTCCGCATCGGCCGTCACTGCGTGATCGAGCGCATCCTGCAACGCAGCGACCTGTGTGTCCTCCAGTGCCCGCGAGGCGATGAACGGTAACCCCGGCGCGGATGCGGTCATCCCGACGATCCGGAGGTCCTGCAGCAACTCGGGCAACGCATCGCGCACGTATGCGAACGTCACGCAGTCGATCGCTGCGCAATCGGCGTCGCCCGAAGCCAGCGCACGCAGTACGTTCAGGTGCGAGCCGAACGCCGCCACCGATCCGAAGAATCGTCCGTCGTGCGCATGCGGCGCAACCGCATGCCGGAGCGCGTTCATCCCGCTGTGCGAATCTCGACCGTTGAATGCGGCCCGCAGCCCCCGGCATGCGGCGAGCGTCGTCGCGCCGGCCGCATGCGCACGTGCCGACACGACCAGCACGCTGCTGTAGTGCGCGCCATCGCAGCCGTCCGCGTCGAAAGAGGGTGTCGCGATCAGTCGCACGACATCGCGCAAGCCCAGCATCCGGTACGGGTAGCCGCAGGTCTGCGACAGCAGCAGATCGGCGCGCCGCCACAGCGCGTGAAGATCGTCGAAGGATTCATCGGGAAGCGTGACATCGGCGGCGGGCCCGCCCGCGTTTGCGAACGCATCGAGTGCATCGCGCAGCAGTGCGCGCCACAGTGCGTCGTGGCGCGGCGTCACGTTGTACATCGGCAGGGCGGCGATCCATGAGCTCATGCGGGCATTCTACGCATCGACGCTCGCGTAGCGGAACCCGGTTCGATCGCGCCAAAACAGGGGCTGAACGTGGCGCGGCACGCCCGAAGCTTATCGGCCCCGCGACGATAAGCAAATCCGAATCGATTGGTTGGCCGCGCGGCGCGATCCCGGTACCGTCCTGATGCCTGCTCGCGCATCGCCACCACGCGTGATGCCGGACAGGCCGACCGTGATCCGCGAGACACCTGCGCACCCGGGCCGAGCTTGCCGGTTCAACCGCGCGTTCCCCGCACCGCCCGTTCAATCCCGCCTCAACGCCATGGCCGAATACTTCGACGTCGACCACGCGCGTGCGATCGCCGCGCTCGACACCCGCTTCACCGCCCGCACCGAGTGGCCGACCTGGCTGCTGGTCGTCGCGATCTACGGCGGCTGGCTCGCCGTGCTGCTGCTCGTGCGCGACGGCACCCTGTCGCGCGCGGCCGCGACGCCGCCGCTGATCCTGCTCGGCGCATGGCACCTGTCGCTGCAGCACGAGCTGCTGCACGGCCACCCGACGCGCTCCGCGCGTGTGAACAAGCTGCTCGGCTATCCGCCGCTGACGGTCTGGTATCCGTACACGCTGTATCGCGACACGCATCTCGACCATCATCGCGACGAAGACCTGACCGCGCCGGGCGTCGATCCCGAAACGAATTACGTCACGCGCGAGCACTGGGCACGGCTGCCGCGCTGGCGCCGAGTGCTGACGGTCGCACGCAAGACCTTCGTCGGTCGATTCGTCGCCGGGCCGCCGCTGAGCATCGCCGCGATGGGCGTCGACGCATTTGCCGCGTTCCGGCGCGGCGATTTCCGCTATCTGCCGATGTGGGCGACGCACGTCGCCTGCGTGGTTGCGCTGCTCGCGTGGCTGCAGTGGGCGATCGGCATCCCGTGGTGGTATTACCTGCTCGCGATCACGTGGCCCGCGTTGTCGATCGCGATGATCCGCTCGCTGTACGAGCACCGCGCCGCGCCGCATCCGAAGGCGCGCATCGCGATCAATGAAGCCGGCTTCGCGATGCGGCTGCTGTACCTGAACAACAACTATCACCTCGTCCATCACGACCTGCCGAAGCTGCCGTGGTACGACCTGCCGCGCGCGTACCGGATGCGCCGCGACGCGTATGCGGAGAAATGCGGCGGCTTCGTGATTCGCGGCGGGTATCGCGAACTGCTGGCGCGCCATGCGTGGACGCCGACCGATACGCCCGTGCATCCGTTCGAGCAGGGCACGGCGTCGTTGTCGACGGGGCGGGGCGCGAAGGTGGCGGTGGTCGACGAGGTGTTGCAGATCAGTACGTGACCCTGGGGCGATCCTCGTCGTCGCGGCGAAAACGCGCCGATCCCGCCGCTTCCGGTACAGTCTCCACCGGGAAAACGGGCCACGGCAATCCGGCAGGAGGAGACGTCAAGCATGCACGCACCAGAATCGACATCACGCACGCGTAACGGGGCCCGGCGCGTCCTGGCGGCCCTGCTGCTGACCCTGCTTCCACTGACCGGATTCGCGGAAGGCACGGTCGGATTCCGCGACGACATCCTGCCCCTGTTCCGCAACAAGCCGGCGCTGGAGCGCTTCGTCCTGGCAACCTTCGAGATGCGCGGCGCCGCGGTCGGCATTCGCATCTCGGGTGCCGCCATCCCCGGTTTGTCCGGCGCGAGAATCGGCCCCTACACGGTGCCCGTCGACTGGCGCGATCACGGCAAGCCGGTTCCGGCCACGCTGACGATCTACACGACCCAGATCTTTTACGACAGCCACGGCCGCACGCTCGAAGGCGATCTGACACAGGCGGTCAAGGTCGTGGAGCAAGTCGATTCGATCTCCGTCGATCCGGCTCGCTAACGGCCAAAACCTTACAAAATACCGACAACACCGCTCACACCCGCGCATTGCCAATTGCGTCGGCAATGCCCAGAATGACGGCTCGTCCGGGGCTTCCAACAATCATTCGCCCCGGCTCTGCCCCCGGCCGCGCGCCGCACTTCCCCACGACGATGCAACCGAACACCCCGCCCGGCACGATCCGCGCGATCGGCAACGACTGGTCCGTCTCCGCGATTACCGCGGGCTTTCTCGCGGTGCTGATTTCCTATGCGGGCCCGCTCGCGATCTTCTTCCAGGCCGCACAGGCCGCCCATGTGTCCGACGCGATGGTGTCGTCGTGGGTCTGGGCGATCTCGATCGGCGCGGGCGTATCGGGCCTGTTCGCGAGCTGGAAGCTGAAGGTGCCGATCATCACCGCGTGGTCGGCGCCCGGCACCGCGCTGCTCGTCGGCCTGTTTCCGCAACTGACGCTCAACCAGGCCGTCGGCGCGTACCTCACGGCCGCGCTGATCATCCTGCTGATCGGCGTGACCGGCTATTTCGACCGGCTCGTCCGCCATATTCCGCGCGGTATCGCGTGCGGGATGATGGCCGGCATCCTGCTGCCGTTCGGCACGCATGCGTTCGCCGCCGCGTCGGAGCAGCCCGCGCTCGCGTTCGGGATGATCGCGGCCTACGTGATCTTCAGGCGCCTGCTGCCGCGCTACAGCATCGTGCTCGTGCTGCTCACGGGCGCCGCGCTCGCGACGCTGCTCGGGATGACGCATCTCGGCAACGTGTCGGCGAGCCTCGCGCACCCGATCTTCATCGCGCCCGAATGGACGCTCGGCACGACGCTCAGCCTCGCGCTGCCGCTCGTCGTCGTCAGCCTCACCGGCCAGTTCCTGCCGGGCATGACGATCCTGCGGGTGTCCGGCTATCACACCCCCGCGCGGCCGATCATCACGGCGACCAGTGTGATGTCGCTCGTGGTCGCGTGCTTCGGCGGGATCACGATCGTCGTCGCGGCGATCACGGCCGCGCTGTGCACCGGCAAGGACGCGCACGAGGACCCGGACCGGCGCTACATCGCCGGGCTCGCGAACGGAGCGATCTACCTGGTCGGCGGGCTGTTCGCGGGCACGATCGTCACGGTGTTCTTCGCGCTGCCGAAGGCATTCGTCGCGATCCTCGCGGGGCTCGCGCTGATCGGTGCGATCGGCGCGAACGTACACGGGATCTTCGAGGAAGAAAACCACCGCGAGGCGTCGCTGATCACGTTCCTTGCGACCGCATCGGGCATGACGTGGCTCGGGCTCGGCTCCGCGTTCTGGGGAATCGTGATCGGGTCGCTTTCGTATGCGGTACTGAACAAGGTGCGGCGACCGGCGTGATGTGCAACGTCAGTCGCAGCCTCGGCCAGTCAGGTGTGCAATATGCGCACGCACAGAAACGCCAAGAGCCAATGGGCAGCGACCACGCCAACGAGATATCCGGCAATGACGAGCGGCGGGCGGGGCCGCGCAAACAGGTAGAAACCCAACGCCGCAAACAGAATCATCGGGCCAAAGACGTACGAGAACAGTTTGATCGTACTCTGTATGGTTATAGCGCAAGCATCCACGCCGCCGCCACACTCGCCCGCGCGCGGGACGCAGAGGCTCGAAAAGACTGAGCACAAGTAACTGTCAATCAACGTCCATATGACAACACTAGCGACGCCAGTGAGCCCGAATCCTGCGGTCCCAAAGAAACGGCGCATTACTTGATTTCCCAAAAGAGTATCTGCTTGGAGTTGCGCAGGTCTGACCAACCGAAATCCGTGTCGGGGAGAAGTTCGTGCAGGCCGAAAACTCTGCCGAACGTTGATATCGCACCAGGCACACTGCTGATCGTCATTCGCGAACCGTTCCACAAATCTATGTGGCCACCACTCGCATTCGCGGTCGATTCGCCGTCGCGCGTCCAGTACCTGGAGAACTGTATGATACCGGTGCGCCCCTTGACCTTCGACTCCCATTCCGACCCAGTGATGTCCTCTGCTTTGGGAAGACCGGCGAAGGGCTGCAGCTGCAACCATTTTCCCATCTCTTCGGCACGCGTTGCGGTCGGTTTATCATCGAGAAAGATTCGGCCGATAGTCTTTGCACCCGACACGGGCCTTATCGTCTTCGAGTTGAATGACTTCATGCCAACGCCTACGCGATGCAATGTGACACTCATCCGAATGGCGCATTGATTTGTGTAGGCGGGGTTGTCATACGGCTTGCCCGAGGGGAAGTTATCCCAAAGCTCTTTAAACGTGACGCCTGAAAGAGGTACTTCCCTCTCTGAACCTTGCGTGTTGTTCGAACGGATTTTGATTGGCTTAGGGTGTGGCACGTGTCATTCTCCGTGTTGCTTCACGAGAGCGTCATCACCCCAATAGATGGTGTAGTCGTCGGAGTTGTCACCGGTGTGGATGCGGGGAAGCCGGCCGCTCGCGTCAAGCCTCCCGTAATGCACGCGGCCATCCGAAGTTTCGATGTAGTACGGCATGCCTTCCGTCGCATGCTCGGTCGCCTTCACGCGTTCGTCGTATGCGCCTTTCTTGACCGATGCGACGCCACCGGTTGCCGTGCGGCTCGAAACGACTTCCCCGAGGCCCTTTAGCCCATCACTGCACCATGCTTCGCCGGCAAGTGAAGCCATGATATGCGGAGGCGCCGAGCAACCGCACAGTACGATGTCTTGGTCTAGTGCGACCTCGCCTTGAAACTTGAGCCGATACGGACCACCCGCCTTTGCGATGATACCGGTGTCTTTGCATGCCTCGCAGAATGCGCTTCCGCCAATCAGAGCTGCTTGATGCCCATGAAAAAGGAACGGTGGTCCGCTGTATGGCTGAATTGCCCCGCCACTTGAAAGACTATCGCCAACAACTGCAATGCGTCGCTTCATTGACTGATCCTTTCGAAAAGGTCAATCCTAATCGCGTCACGCATCGACTCATCTCAATAAAATTCGTACTACATAAAACATAAACGTCCCGTGCCGGGGAGTATCTGACGCACGGCGCTTCGTTACTTCGACGCCGGCGTCCTGAACCTGCCCTGCGACCGGACCAGCAGCGGCGCATGCCCTACACGCGCCGCCTGCAAGCGGTTACTTCGTTTCCCTGGCAACCGATCACATCCCGTCGCCCCAATCGTCCTCCAGACTCACCGACACGATTTCGCCATGTTCGTACAGGGTGATCTTCGAGGAAGAAAACCACCGCGAGGCGTCGCTGATCACGTTCCTTGCGACCGCATCGGGCATGACGTGGCTCGGGCTCGGCTCCGCGTTCTGGGGAATCGTGATCGGGTCGCTTTCGTATGCGGTACTGAACAAGGTGCGGCGACCGGCGTGATGTACAACATCAGTCGCCACCGCCGCTACCGCGCGTGCTGGCGCACCAGTTGCGCGAGTGCGTCAGTCAGCGTCGTCGTCCCGTAAAGCCGCTCCGACACACCGTCCTCGACGTCGATCAGCCCGGCGTTGTGCACGTCGTACAGATCGACGATCAACTGCGCATGGCGTTCGCTGAGGCCGGCGCGCAGCAGCGTCGCGGCCCAGGTGTCGCGCGGCAGTTCATGCGCGACGATTGCCCGGCCGGCCGCTACGCCGAGCGTATCGGCAATCGCCGTCACGCTCACCCGCCGCGGCCCTTCGACACTGACGATGCGCGGCCCGTTGCCGCGTTCTGGCGCATCGACCAACAACCGCGCCGCGACGACGCCCACATCCGGCGCCCAGACCGTCGGGAACACCTTGCCGACCGGATGGTGAAAGCTCGGCAGCACGCCGGTGCCGAGCGCGACCGGCAGGATGCGCGCCCAGTTCTGCAGATGCTCGGCCGAACGCAGCAGCGTCAGGTGCGTCGGGATCGCCTTCAGCCGTTCCTCGAAGTGATGAAACAGGCGGGTGATGCCCGTATTGCCGTCGCGCTCCGCGCCGTAGTCCGACAGCGCGAGCAGCACCGGCGGCGGATTCGCGGCGAGCGCGGCGGTCGCGACATCGATCGTCCGCGTCATCGTCGCGGCCGGATCGGGGTCCGCGACGGGTACCGGGCACAGTATCTGCACGGCCCGCGCGCCGTCGATCGCCGCAGCGATCGCGTTCGCGTCCGTCAGCTCGGCGATCACGACGTCGCAGCCGAGCTGCGCGAAACGTTCACGATGGCGTGCGTCGCGCAACACCGCGCGCACGGGATGGCCGGCGTTGCGCAAGGCCGTCACGGTCGACTGGCCGACGTTGCCGGATGCACCGAAGATCACGAACACGATTCGCTCCTGAGGGGGTGAAGGTGGGGTGATTGTCGGGTTGCGCGGAGGGAGCGGCGCACAGGGAGGGATGAAACCAGCAGGAAAGGATGATGGGTTTGGGGGCGGTGGCCATGCGAGTCGTCCGCCGCCTTGCTAGTGGCTTCGCGTCCTGCGGTCTGCCGATGACGGGCAACGACGACACACTGGCGATGGATGAGCTGCTCATGCCAAGGCGCTGCGCTTCAGCAGGCCCGTCGAGACCGGGAACGGTGCAGCGCTTTCTGGATGAGGACGATCGCGGTCATTGTCCAACAGCCTGTCGGACAAGGGCCCCGAGATCCGAAGCGACAACGCATATCCCGCGCGGCGCCATCGCTCCGCTATGCCCCGCTCGCGCTGCTCTCGCCGTCATAAGCCAGTCGCAGCCCGCCCCGCTCGCCCGACCGCGCAATCTCGGTCGGCGTCGCACCCAGCACGCGATTCATCCAGTTCGCCATGTGGCTCTGGTGTGCAAACCCGGCTTCGAGCGCGACCTGGCTGATGCTCAGCCGGCCTTCGAGCAACAACGCCTTCGCGCGCTCGACCCGGCGCCGCACGACGTACTGGTGCACGGGCATCCCGAGCGTTTCGCGGAACAGCACCTTGAAGTGCGGCACGCTGATCGACACGAGCGCCGCGAGTTCGGCCAGCGTCATGCGCTGGTCGAGGTTCGCTTCGACATAGTCGATCACGCGCGCGGCCGCTTTCGGCGCGAGGGTGCGGCGACGCTCGCGAAACGCCGGCTGGCCGTCGACCAGTCGCGCGACGAGCGCCGTGCACAGGCTTTCCGCATAGAGCGGATCCGACGCGTCTTCCGCTTCGAGTTCGGCGGCCATCGCCCACGCGATGTGCTGCAGGCGCGGATCGCGCACCTGCAGCCGGCGGCGGATCTGCCCCTGCGACGGCTTCAGTTCGAGTTGTTCGACGGTCCGCCGCACGAACGTGTCGGTAAGCGCGATATGGAGGATCCGGCAGTCGGCGCTGTCGGTCCACTGGCCGGGCAGGCCGGCCGGAATCACGTCGACGTCGCCATGTGCCTGGATGCGCGACACGCGCTCGCCGTCGCACACGCAATCCGCGCGGACGGGCGGCCCGATATGCACGCCGATCCGGTGATGGTCGGCCGCCGGAATCCGGTAGGTGCCCGCGCGAATCTCCAGCAGCGACGCGCCGAAGCCCTGCCAGCCGAGCCCGCGGCTGGTGCGCAGGCTGACCGGGACGCCGTTGTCCGTCGGCGCCGCGAGAATCGCATCGCTCATGGCCTTCCTCCCGTGGATGGGGATGTCGAACGCGCATTGTGACGCGTTTTCGGGCCGCCTGCCGGGCCTGCCGGGGGCACGCCCGGGCCGAGCAGAAAAAGATCATCCGTTTCTGCTCAGGGGCATCCTTGCGTGTGCGCCGGCGGGCGCGGCGCCGCTTACGATGGCCCCATCCGACACCTACGGAGACCGTCATGCCCCATCAATGCCTTGCGCAACGCGTCGCGCTCTCTGCGTCCTCGCCTTCCGCCGTTCCCCGCCCGTCATCCGGCCCCCGCTCCCGCAATGACCGCGCCACGATCGCCGCCTGGTGCCTGCGCATCGTCGGCTGGTACCGGCTCGAACGGCTGCTCGCATCGATCCCCGACAGCAACGACGATTTCGGGCTCGTCTGACCGGCCACGCGGCCGGCGTCGTTCGATCCAGTGCGCCGCCTACTTGCGCCGCCGCTCGTGCGGCGCCACCGTCGCGCCGTCGATCACCGGCGCGCCCTGCTTGATCAGGAAATCGCGGAACAACCCCGTGACCTGCGAGATCCGCCGGTCGGCGAGCGTGACCACATACCATTCGCGCTCGATCGGGTTGCCGGGGAACGGCAGTTGCCCGAGCAGCCCCGCGCGCAGTTCGAGTGCACACGCGTGCAACGACAGGAACGCGATGCCGAGCCCGGCTTCGGCCATCTGCTTGATGGCCTCGTTGCTCGACAGTTCGGAGCCCACATGGAAGCGGTAGCCGGCCGTCTTGAACAGGCTCTCGACGGTCGAGCGCGTGCCCGCGCCGCGTTCGCGCACGAGCAGGTGCGCGGATTCGAGATCCTTCAGCGCGACGCGCTTGCGCTGCATCAGCGGATGGCCGGGCGCCGCGACGAACACCATCGGATGCTTCGCGAACTCGACCGCGTGCGTGCGCAGCTCCTTCGGCGCGCTGCCCATCACCGCGAGATCGATTTCATGCGTGGCGAGCATGCGGATGATGTCGTCGCGATTGCCGACCTTGAAGTACGTCTTCACATGCGGGCGCGTCGCGGTGAATTTCACGAGCAGCGGCGGAATCAGGTATTCGGCCGTCGTGATCGCGCCGATCCGCAGCGTGCCGCCCAGATCGCCCGTCAACGCGGCCACTTCGTCGCCGGCCTCGGTCCACAAATGCAGGATCTCGCGCGCATAGCGCGACACGATCTCGCCGGCCGCGGTCAGCTGCACGCCACGCCCCACCCGCTGCAGCAACGCGGCGCCCACCGCCTCCTCGAGCAGGCGAACCTGCAGCGACACGGCCGGCTGCGTCAGGTTCAGCTCCTCGGCCGCCCGCGACACGCTGCCGAGCCGCGCAATCATGTCCAGCGCCTTCAGTTGCCGAAACGTCGCGGTCTTTCCTATAAGTGAATACATATGAGTCGCTTATAAACATTAAATTGTTCGAGTGGGTTCGAAACTATATCGTCGGTTCTTGAGCAATGTCATCCGAATCGTCATCTAGCGGGAGCCCACCATGGACAACACCACGCCCAACCTTGCAACGGACCGCGCACCGCGCCTGCCGCGCATCGTGATCGTCGGCGGCGGCGCCGGCGGCCTGCACCTCGCCACGCGTCTCGGCGATACCGTCGGACGCCGCGGGCAAGCCGAAGTCGTGCTCGTCGACCGCTATCCGACGCACTTCTGGAAGCCGCTGCTGCACGAAGCCGCATCGGGCCATCGCGACCCGGCGTCCCACACGATCGAATACGCGGCGCAAGCGAAGCGCCACGGGTTCCGTTTCGTACAGGGCGCACTGCAGCGGGTGGACCGCGCCGCACGCACGGCGACGATCGCGGCCGTGCAGGACGCGGACGGCACGGAGATCCTGCCGCAGCGCGAGCTCGGCTATGACGACCTCGTGCTCGCCGTCGGCAGCGTGACGAACTTCTTCAACGTGCCGGGCGCGGCGCGCCATGCACTGCCGCTCGAAAACCTCGACCAGGCCGAGGATTTCCGCCGGAAGTTCCTCGCGGCGTGCACGAAGGCGAATCACCTGGCCGAGCAGCAGCCCGCGCAGCGCGCGGCGCCGATCTGCATCAACGTGATCGGTGCGGGCGCGACGGGTGTCGAGCTGGCCGCCGCGCTGCGGCACGCGATCCAGCAGCTGACGACGTACCGCTTCAAGGCGCTGGTGTCCGCGCGCGACGTGCACATCCGGCTGATCGAAGGCGGCCCGCGTATCCTGCCGGCGCTCGACGAGCGGCTGTCCGGCAAGATGCACGCGCAGCTTCGCGCGCTGAACGTCGACGTGCTGACCGATACACGCGTGGCCGAAGTCGACGCGGACGCCGTGACGACCGCGACCGGCGAACGGCTTGCAAGCGACATCACGATCTGGGCGGCCGGCGTGGCGGGCCCCGCGATCCTGCGGGAGATCGGCGACATCGCGCTCAACCGTTCGAACCAGGTGATCGTGACCGATACGCTGCAGACGCCGGACGACCCGCACGTGTATGCGTTCGGCGACTGCGCCGCATGCCCGACGGCCGGCGCGAGCGGCTTCCTGCCGCCGCGCGCGCAGGTCGCGTACCAGCAGGCCGTGTACCTGGTCAACGCGTTCGCGCGCCGCGTCGCCGGCAAGCCGGTGGCCGGCTTCACGTTCCACGATGCGGGCACCGTCGTGTCGCTCGGGCATGCGGGCGCCGTGTACCAGGCCGACCTCCGCGGGCGTTCGCGCTCGCTGATCGTCGACGGGCTCGCCGCGATCGGCCTGTACAAGTTCCTGTATCGCAAGCACCTGTTCAGCGTGGTCGGCGTGAAGCGCGCGCTGTTCCAGTCGCTGAGTCACTGGCTGCAAAGCCGCAACCAGCCGTCGATCAAGCTGCACTGATCGCGCCGGTTCGCGCGCAGCATCGCAAGACGGCATATCGGGCGTGCATCGCCCGGTATGCCGTTTTTTTTGGATGCACATGCACGGTGCGACGCATTCACTGCGTGCGCGAATCTGGTGCATCACATCGAAGACCGTCGATACGATGCCGTTCGCACGGAATACGACGTGCGACACGCATCCCGCGCCCACATTGGTTCGCCACCCGATTCATTAGCCAAATCGTATGGGTCGGATAAAAATATTAATTAGTCGCGTTTTCCGGATCGACGCTAAGGTGTGTGGCATCCCCGTCGGCGAACGGATCATCACGTCTCTGAAGAGGAATCACCGTGGTTATCGAAGCCATCGTCACCCGTCTCGACGCAGCATTCGCGCAAATCGAAGCAACACCGGACTCGCACGAATCGCGCCATCAACGCGACGCGATCATCCAGTGGCTCGACCGAGCATCGGAAGAAGGATATCGACTCGGTCTCGTCACGACGCTGCCGGCCGCTCGGCTCAGCGACATGTTCGAAGGCCAGTTCGGCCGCGCGAACCTCGACCGCTTCTCGGTCGTCGTCACGGACGCCAATCAGCAGGACTCCGGATCAAATCAGCATCCTTTCGACGTCGCGCTGCAGGCACTCGGCGTGCCGCCCGAACGCGCGGTGGCGATCGCGAGCAGCGAACCGGAGCGCCGCGAAGCCGAGCATTTCGGGCTGTCGCGCTGCGTGAACATCACCGACACCGTGCGCTCGATCGCATCGGCCGGCCTGCACTGAACGCCGGCACACGGGCCGGCGGTGGCCGGCCTTCAGCGATCCGGCGGCAATCCGACGATTGCCCGACCGAATCCTGACATTCTGCTGTCAAAGTCGCTTGCAACACTTCCGGGCTTGACCGATCACTCCCGGAGACGGGACGACGCGAACCCGCATCGTCCCGCCCGTTGCACGCCACGATGACACGCCCGACCCGCACCGCCACCGCCCTCGCGATCACCTGCCTGCTGCTCGCCGCTTGCGGTGGGGACGACTCGACACCGCCCGCGGCTTCTGCCGACAACAGCGATTCGACGCCGGCACCGCAGCCGCAACCCCAGCCCACGCCGACACCCGCGACTTACTACCAGACGAAGACGCCGTACCGTCCGCAGCAGGACGCCGCGACGTACGAAGCGCCGCCCGCCGGTTACGCGCCTGTCTATACCGAACTCGTCGCGCGCCACGGCTCGCGCGGGCTGTCGGGCTTCAAGTACGACGGCGCGATCTACGCGATGCTGGTCAAGGCCGAGGCCGACGGCGCGCTGACCGCGCTCGGCGCGCAGTTGAAGGCCGACACGGTCGCGATGATGAAGGCCAATGCGCTGCTCGGATATGGCGTGTCCGGCATCTCGACGCCGGGGTACGGCAACCTCACGCAAACCGGCATCCGCGAACACCAGCAGCTCGCCGCGCGTCTCGCACAGCGGCTGCCCGCACTGTTCGCGGCCGGCAACCAGCAGGTCGTCGTCATCAACTCGGGCCAGGATCGTGCGGTCGACAGCTCGACCTATTTCTCCGCGGCACTCGTGGCCGCGCAGCCCGCGCTGGCCCCGGCGATCACGCTGCCGGCCGCGCCGTCCGGCTATCCGGCGAACGCGCCGGTCGCGCAGCCGGCCGGCACCAACCGCTTCCTGCTGTATTTCCATTCGCTGAAGCCGGCCACCGATCTCGTGACCGATACCGCCAATCCGTACTACGCGACCTACCAGGCGAGCCAGGCATACCAGGCCTATTCGAACGACGAGACGGTGACGGCGAAGCTCAACGCGATCAAGGCTGCGCCGAAGGCAGCCGATGTCGCACAAACGGTGCTGTCCGCGCTCGTGTCGCAGGCCTTCGTCGCGAAGCTCGGCACCGACGGCTACACGTTCGCGAACACAGGCACCTATGCGTTCACGTCGGCGGACGGCAAGTTCACCAACACGTTGAAGGGCGACGGCAAGACGAAGATCGCGACGGCCGTCGATGCGGTGAACGTGCTGTACAACCTGCTGCAGGTCGCGCCCGCAATGACTGCGGAAACCGGCGGCGTCACGATGGAGAAGTACATCGGCGCGGAACAGGCGCAGTATCTCGCGTATCTACAGGATGCCGAGGACTACTACCAGAAGGGCCCCGGCATCCAGGAGGCGAACCCCGTCACGTACCGGATGGCGAAGGTGCTGCAGGACGATTTCTTCGGCGAAGTCGATGCAATCGCGCGTGGCGACCTGACCCGCGCCGCGAAGCTGCGCTTCACGCATGCGGAGATCGTGATTCCGTTTGCGTCGATCATGAACCTGAAGAACGTGTTCGTGCCGACACCGCAGGCGCAGACCTACACGTATGCGAACAATCCGTGGCGCGGCGATCAAGTGTCGCCGATGGCCGCGAACATGCAATGGGATGTCTATCGCAACGGATCGCGCCTCATCGTGAAGATGCTGTACAACGAGCGCGAAACGGATTTCCAGGCCGCGTGCGACGGCGCGAAACTCGCGCCGGGCAGTCACTTCTACGACTACGCGGGGTTGAAGCAGTGTTACGGGTATCTGTGAGGTGACGCGGGCAGCGGGTCACGCAATCCACTCGCCCCGCTGCCCGCCGGCCCTCTCCGGCTCGACCAGCATGACCTCGATCCGCTCCTTGCCCTTCCCGGTATTCCTGCGCTTGAGCGTCAGCATGCCGATCTCGCCGGTCGAGGCCGGGTGCGTGCCGCCGCACGCCATCGTCGCGAAGCCGTCGACCGTCCAGTATCGGCGCTGCGCGTCGACATCGCTGAAGTCGGTCACGATACGCAGGTCGCGCATCGACAGATCGGCCGCGGCCGATTCGATCTCGGGAAACAGCGGCGCCACGCTCGTGTCACTCGCGAAGTCGATGCGCGCCTTGTCCTGCCCGATGTGCGCACCGATGCGCTCGATGCCGGGCCGGAGCCGATAGACCAGCTGCAACACCATTTCGGCCGCAAAGTGCAGACGCATCAGCCGGTAACGGCGCGTCCAGTCGATGCGCCAGGTCACGCGATCGCCGACGCGCAGCGAATGATCGTGCGGTAGCGTATAGACGATATCGAGGCCCTGCTTGTCGGCCTGGATGACCGGAAAGCGGCCGAGCGACCCCGCGTCGCTTTCCTGCCCGCCCGAAAACGCAAAGAAGATGGTCGCGTCCACCCGCACGCGAGCGCCGTCGACGTGGCTCACGACGGTATCCAGCGTGGTCCGGTACGGATCGTCCCAGAATACTTTCTTCGTCATCGCCCGCCGTGCCTTTCACCGAGGAAAGCTCGCAGGTTAGCCGGATCGCGTGCGGGTGGCTTGTACGATCTTGCGCCCTGGCGCCAGCGCCTCCCCGTCAGGCATGGCGCGCGCTGCTGCCGCAGTCGCGTCCTCGCCCTTGCGCTCGACACTCCACGTATGAATCGGCCGATGCCCCGGCCGCTCCCACTCGGGTGGCATCCACAGATGTTTCAGCCGCTGCAGGACGGGCCCGGGCGCGAACACGTCGCGCCACATGTCGACGAATTCGTGCAGGTTCAGCACCAGGAAGTTGTACGAACGAATCTGCTGCGTGATCCCGTAGTCGACCGGTTCCGTTTCCTCGACATACGTGCCGAACAGGCGATCGAAGACGATCAGCACGCCGCCGTAATTCTTGTCGATGTAACGCGGATTGCGGCCATGATGCGCGCGGTGGTTCGACGGCGTGTCGAACACGTATTCGTACCAGCGCGGCAGCCGCCCGATCGCTTCGGTATGCACGAAGTACTGGTACGCGAGATCGACGGCGAGCAGGAACAGCACGACGGCGGGCGGGATGCCGAACCAGACCGGCGGCAGATAGAACACGAACACGCCGACGAACGCGTTCAGCAACGACTGCCGCATCGCCGTCGTGAAGTTCATCACTTCGCCGCTGTGATGCGGCACGTGCGCGGCCCAGAACCAGCGCACGCGGTGCGACGTGCGGTGAAACCAGTAGTAGCAGAACTCCACGACGACGAAGATCGGCACGATCGTGAAGCCGTTCACCGGCACGTCGAACCAGCGGTGCCGGTAAACCCACGCGAAGATCGCGCCCGTGAACAGGAGCCCCATCACGGTCTCGGCCACCTGATAGCCGGCGCCGAGCGACAGGTTCGCGACGATCTCCTTCCAGCGAAACGGCTCGCGACGGCCGCGCCCGGTCATCACCGCGTATTCGATCGCGAACGCGATCAGGAAGACCGGCGTCATGCCGATCAGCAGCACCTGCTTCCAGTCCACGTCGTTCCCCAGGAACGCGTGGAGCCACGTCATCAACTCGGTCGGCATGGTCGCGGCCTCGATCAAGAACTGACCGGCAGTATGGTCGCGCACGGGTCGCCCCGCGTTGACACTTGCGGACGATTACTTGACACTTTCCGCCATGCCCGCCGCCTCCCCGCTATCGACGCAGCGCGTCTACTACTCGAGCACCTACGTGCGGCTGCTGTTCGACTATCTGTCCGAGCAGGGCAAGGATGCCGCGCGTGTGCTCGGCGAGGCGCGGCCGCCCGAGGACGACCGCGGGCTCACGCTGTACGCGAGCGCGCACTGGCGGCGCCTGCTCGAATGCGCGGTGCGCGCGCTCGACGATCCGCTGCTCGGCCTGCACGTTGGCCAGCGGATCACGCCCGCCCACCTCGGTGCGCTCGGCTACGCGCTGCATGCGTGCCGCGATGCCGGCGCCGCACTCGCACGCTGGCAGCAATACGAACACCTGATCGCGAACGTCGCGCGCATGGAAGTGCGGGTCGAGGCGGCCTCGGTCGCGATCGAATGGCACGACGCGCCCGAACCGCTCGGCCCGCTCGTCGATGAAGTCGCGCTGACGGCCATCGTCCAGTTCGCGCGCAACATCACCGGCACGCGTCACGGGCCCGACGAGGTCTGCTTCGTGCACCCGTCGCCCGCCAACGAGCAGCCGTATGCCGATTACTTCGGCTGCCCGGTGCGGTTCGGCCAGCCGGTGAACCGGCTCGCGTTCCCGTTGCACCTGCTCACGCAGCCGCTGCGCCAACCGGACGACGCGCTACTGCAGATGATGGAACGCCAGGCGAGTGCGCTGCTTGCCGAGCTACGCCAGACGGACGATCTCGAACAGTCGGTGCGCGAAGCCGTCGCGCGCCTGCTGACGCAAGGCGAAGCGAGCATCGAACAGATCGCGTCGGATCTGCACGTGTCGTCGCGCACGCTGCATCGACGGCTTGCCGAACTCGGCCTCAACTTCCGGATACTGCGCGAGGACACGCGGCGGCGGCTCGCGATCGACCACCTGAACGATCCGCGGCTGACGCTCGCGGAAGTCGCGTGGCTGCTCGGCTATTCGGAACACAGCGCCTTTACGCGCGCCTTTCGGCGCTGGACCGGCGAATCGCCGCAGCAGTGGCGCAGCCGGCAGCCTGCGCGAGCAGCGAACGTCGCGCGCGGCTGAGCGCGGCGCGCCACCATGGCCACCCTGCCGCCGACGAACTCGCGTCCGCCCGCGCGGTCGAACGAGCATCGCCGGAGAATCCCATGAAACGCGTTGCCCCTGTCGCTGTCCTGACCCTGCTTGCCGCCATCAGCTTGCCGGCAGCCGCCGGCGCAACATCCGGCGGCGCCGAGCCGGCTCCCGTTCAAGCGCACGCGAAAAACTGCGTCCCGTCCCGCGATGCCACACCCGACGCCCGCTCGCCGTCGAAGGCGCCGCCGATCCGCGTGTGCGTCGGCGATTCCAATACGCAACTGAACCTGCCGTGGTTCCTGACCGATGTCCTCACCGCGGTGGACACGCACCAGTCGGCCGGCGATCTGCTCCGCAAGATGCGCAACGATTTCTGACTCGCGGCTCGCGCGATGCATCGCGACCGCATCGTTCATTCACCGCCAGATTCCTGCAGCACCTGCACGAACGTGCCGACGATGCCGGCACACATCACGGGGTCGGCAAGGCGGCGCAGCAGCGCGAGCAATATCTTTCGTTCAGCTTTCGAAAGTGGCCCGTGCGCACCACTGATGGTGTTGTAGCGCGGCGTCCCGCGTGAAGCGAGCGCGCGATCGAGCAGGTAGTTGTGGGCTTGCCCGTTCACGGCAATCCGGATCCACAGCGAGCCGCCGTCGGTTGCGGCTGCGCCGTCGGTCACGACGACCGTGGGCACGGTGTTTTCTTCCATCTCAACGCTCCGGCGAGACGCGCGACCGTGACGCGCGGTGACCGCTTGCAAGCCGGCGGCAGGCCGACGAAAACAACATTTCGCAGGAATGTTTCTCGTCGAGACACAATGACAAAACTACACCAATTGTTGAATAACAATATTTCACAATCTCTCGTCACATCTTATACTTGCCGCGCACCATCCTCGTGCCAAGAGACGGTGTTTTTTCGTCCCGGCCGCACGACCCTGCGGCCGGGGGTTTTTTCGGTGTGCTACGTCGATAACCATGCGCTGCATGCACATGTTTATAGCGGCCAGCCTCCGGAATACATGGCCGATTGCGACGGGGCTGCCGCAGATGCCCGTCGCGACCGTAGAATCGATCGCATCGCGAACCCGGCGCGCACACCACCTTGCCCGAACCCGGCATGACGCATGCGCGACGTGGGTGGATCGACCGGTTCGACTGGCTGCTTCATACACACAACACCAAAGGCGACCGCGGGAATGTTGGCGTTCACGCCAGGCTCGAAGCCCGTTTTCCAGCGCAGCGGCGCGTGGCCGCGAGTCGTCTTTTGCGTCGCCGTAATCGTTTGCGTGCTCGTGCCGGCATGCGCAATCGTGGTTGCCGACCGCTACGCGCGCGATACCGTCACCCAGCATGAACGCGTGATCGCGAACGACATCGTGGCATCGGTGGATCGCATCCTCGACGGTGCCCGCCTGCGACACGTGGACGAACTCACCGCGCTCGTCGGGCGGCCATGCCCGACGGTATTCCGGACCCTCGCCGAGATCGGCACGCGCCTGCGCTACCTGCGCGCCGTCGCGCTGGTGAACGACGGCCGCGTCATGTGCTCGTCCGCGCTGGGGGCGATCGACCTGCCGCTCGGCGCCTACACACACGAACCGGAACCGGGCTCGACGCTCGTCACGCTGTTGCGCCAGACGCCATTCCAGCAAGGCATCCCGGTGCTGCCCGTGTTTTACGCCATCGCGCCCGGCGCGGGCGTGCTCTACCTGATCGAAGGCGACTATGTGGCCGACGCGCTCGCGCACGGCGCCCGCTACGGGACGGAAACCGCGACGCTGTCGATCGCGGGTTCGGGCCATCTCGATCAACACGGGACGTTCACGCCGGAATCGGCCGCGGAACCCGCAGGCGGCAGCACGATCGCGTCGCCCCGCTGGCCGTTCACGGTGTCGGTTGCCGCCTCCGCGCACTATGCGTCGCAAGTCCAGCACCACTACCGGCTGATCGGCATCACGATCGTGCTGCTGGCGGATGGCCTCGTGATGGCGGCCTACCTGCTGGCGATGGCGCCGCGCCGCCTGCTGCTGAAGGCCGTCCGCAACGCACTCAGGCGCGACGAACTTCATGTCGTGTACCAGTCGATCGTCGATGTCGAGACGCGCAGGACCGTCGGCGTCGAGGCGCTGCTGCGCTGGCAGCATCCCAAGTGGGGGGCCATCAGCCCGGCCGTGTTCATCCCGCAGGTCGAATCGAGCGCGGTGCTGCCGAAAGTGACGGAATTCGTGCTGCGGACAGCCGTGTCGGAACTGTCCGCGCTGACGCCGGCCATGCCGCTGCGCATCGCCATCAACATCGCGCCGAAGGACCTCGAGCGCACGCAGTTCGTGTCCGTCGTCGAGGAGGCAATTCGCGCGCTGCCGCCGGGCTTTACGCTGGTGCTCGAAGTCACCGAGCGCATCCTGCTCGAAAAGAACGCGCGAACCACCGCGATCTTCCATGCGCTGCGAGCGAAAGGCGCGAAGTTCGCGATCGACGATTTCGGCACGCATCACAGCAATCTCGACATGCTGTCGCGCTTTCCGTTCGACTACGTGAAGATCGATCGCCAGTTCGTGTCGCCGCTGAACGGCGGCAACGCGGGGTTGATCGAGGGGATCGCGACCGTTGCGCATCACTACGACCTGAAGATCATCGCGGAGGGCGTGGAAACGGAAGCGCAACATCGCGCGCTGCATGCCGTCGGGATTCAGTACGCGCAGGGCTATCTGTATCAGCGTCCGCAGCGTGTCGAGCATTTGAAGCAGAATTTCGCGTCGGTGTCGGTGTAGCGGCGTTGCCGCCGACGCTTACGCGCCGACGGCTACTGCGCGCCATCCTGACCGTCGATACGCACGCGGCCCTGCTCGACCCAGCCTTCGAAGTCTTCGCCGCTCTTGCCGTTCATGTACATGATGTTGTACCAACGTCCGTGCGACTTGTAGACCGTGACCCAATCGCCGGGAATGAGGAAGGTTCGCTTCGTCATGCATTGCGCATCGGGCGCCGAGTAGAAATACGCGCGCCCCACACCGACGATCGCGCCGGACGCCGGCGGCCGGAAGTTGTCGTCCGGGCCACTGGTTGCCGCGTTGAGCTGTGCGCAGTCCACCGCGTTTTTTGCGTGCGCGCCGGTCGCGCCCAGGCCCGTAGCGATCGCAAGCATCGCGATGCACGTGCGTATCGGCATGGTCTTCCGCATGATTCGTTCTTGAGATCGTGTCGTTTCAGGTTGGCGGGCTCGCGATCAACACGGCATCGATCAATGTTTTCGCATTCCCGTCCCACTTGGGCAGGGGGGCGGGTGGCAGTGGGAGAACCTTGTCGAGGTTTGGCAGTTTCAGGCGGCCTTGCGCGTGCTCAAGTGCTTCCCCCAACCTGAAATAGCGTTCGGCGCGTGCCGTGTCGATCTGGCCCACAAGGTTATTGCCGCTGGTCAGATCAAATCCACGAAACTCCGATGCCAGATCTTTCGCACACTTCGCGCATCCCAGCTTGACACCCTCGTGCAAAACTTTGAGTGCCTGCAGTTTTGACTCGGGTGTCGCTCCTTTATACAAGCCCCCCAAATCGTAAGCGGCATCGCCATCACCTTGAGCGAGCGCACATTGCAGCATTTCCATGCCAATAGCCGCGTTTCCCCAGAATTCCCCGTCCGGACTGTCGTAGCTGCCGCTCATCTTGAAACCGAGAAACGTCTGAGCCGATGGACTGCCCATATCCGCAGCCCGTTGAAAAAACGCGTAGGCACGGGTCGCATCACCGCCCTTGACCAACCCGCTCTGGTGATAGGTGCCCATCATGTCGTAGGCATCGGGCACACCCAACTGCATCGCTTTCTCAACCCACCTGATCGCGGCTTCCGGATCATGTCGAGGCACGCCGGGATAATTGCTTCGAATCAGCGACGCGAGATTGAGCATCGCTTTCCAGTGCCCACGATCGGCAGCCTGAACGTAGAGCTGGTAGATCTTCGGATAGTCGCGTTGCTCGTAGTAGACGTCAGGATTGTCGAGTGCCAGCGCCTGCTGGAACCATAACTCGGCCTGAGGATCGATCGGCGGCACGTGCCGATCCTGATGAACGCACGTGAAGCGCTTTCGATGCGGATCGAACAACGGCAGCTTTTCGTCGCGCGGAAGATCCGACGTCTCAGCCGATGACCTGACAGTCGAAGCAGGCAGGCCCTCCGCATGTACGCTCGACACGAACAGCGCCAGGGCTGCAAAAATAATCCTGTAGATCACCGCTATCGGCATCAAGCGACCTCGATCAGACCGTTCCAGGGATGTCAGAAGATGAGAGCAGATCGATCCGCTTGCAGCCTTCATGCAGACGGCATGCGTTGTGACGTTTCGGCGGCCTCGCGACGCGCAGCGGCATAGAACACGCGGAACCATACCCAGTAGGCCACGCCGGTTCCGGCAAGAGCAACGATCGGCATCACTCCGGATAGCAAACTGATTATCCCGAGCGTATCGCCCACCACGCTCAGCACCCCGTAAGCCACCAGCAATACAGATACCATCGACGCGAGCGACGCCCCCAGCAGACGCCAGACGTGCAGCCGACCGAGTTCGCGCGGCAGGCCGAACATCGCGCCGGCGAAGACGACCGCGGCGCAAATGACCAGGCCTCCGACATAGTTCAACATCACGAGCTTGAGATTGTCGTCATAGTAGTTGAGCGACATCAGCACGGCTTGCGGCATGAAGAGCAGCAATGCGCTGGCATACAGCCAGGCCGCGACACCCGCAATGGACCGTCGTGGATTACCGCGCGGCGCCCCGGGCAACGCATCGTTGCGGAACAGGTGGGCGACGAACCACCACGCCAGCCCGGCCACCAGCGCATAGAGGACGGCATGCACCGGGGCGATGATCGTCCCGATTTGCGCAAGGCTAAGGGCACCGCTATCCAACAGTCCCGTCAGCGCCTGGTATACCAGTATCTGCGCGGCCTGCCAGAGCAGCAGGCATAACGCGTAGGCGGTCAACGGCCGCACGGGACGGCGGAATGCAAGCCGATCGCGATGCTCTCCGTGCCATCGGACGATCAGGAAGACCAGGCCGGTTCGAAATACCAGGCTCTCGATGAAACTGGACAGTTGCACAGCCAGCACCCCCACGGACGGTGATGACCTCGTCGACCACACGTAGAGGACGATCAGGAACTGCGCCGTGGTAATGGCCGCTGCGATGAGTGCGGCGGCGCCGGGTAACGAGAGTTTCCGGGAGGGTGAGGTCATCGGGATTCCTGGGTAAATGGAGTGATCAGTCAATGGTGTCGCGCCAGACCGTCAGGTGAATTGTTCCGGGCCGGGTTGACCGGCTCGTACCACCGTACCCAACGGCAGACGGGACGCGGCGTTGTCAGGTTGCTCAGTGTGCGAGGTGTTGTCTGCCGATCCCGGGAGCGGCAGCCCCGTCGCCGGATCGAGATGCCTGGCCTTCGCCATCTCGTTGACGAGCGCGTCCGTCGGTTGCTTCGGCGGCGTGGCCGCATCCTGTTCCTTTTGCCACTGGAACGTGCCGTCCCATGGCGGAAGCCTGGCGGGCGGTAATGGAACGATCTTGTCGATGTCGGGTACGGTCGGGTTGCGGCCATCGTTGGCATCGAGAAATTTCCCGATCAGATCGTATCGCCGGGTCCGTTCAGGATCGCTTTGCAGCGCGAGGTAATCGAGCTGATTCGACGGCGGCGGTCCCTTGAATCCATCTCTCAGGAACGAGGCAGACAGGGTATCGCCTGCGCTTACCCCTTTCTGGAAGGTCCTGGCAGCATCGGGATACAAACCCCCTGTCTTTTGATCGACACCCAGCAAGTTGGCAGCCTGACCGGATCCTTGATCGGCTGCACAGGCCAACATTTGTCTCGCGATAGCGGGCGCTTTATCGTTGGGCAACAGCAGGTTTCCAACATAGAACTGGGCTTCTGGATTGCCAAGATCGGCCGCCTTGCGAAAGTAGCGCAGTGCGCCCTCGGCATCCTGCTTCAAACCATAGCCTGTCTCGAGAGCGTGACCGATATCGTAGTAGCCGCTCGGGATACCTTGCTTGACCAGTTCCATGCCCAGGCCGACAACCTCGGCCGGCGCATCGGGGGAGTTGGCCAACCCCTGTGACACAAGCGATTGCAGGTTCTGGTTGGCCTTGTAATGATCGTGCGCCGCTGCGATCCTGTAGTAGCGGGCAACATCATTGAAGTCCCTGGGGCCGTTCTTCTTTTCCAGGTATCGCGCGTAACGGAACAGGCTGTCGGCCTGCGGATCGAGTGGCGGCAATCGGTCCGCCTGATGCGTGCAGGTGAACGCAAGATCGGCGCGCACGGCACCCATGTCAGGCGATGAGGTCGCCTGGGGCGCTCGTTTCGTGCACGCACACAACAGAACGGGCAACACAACCACCCAAAGGTGTCGGTTCATGGCTCAATCGCTACGACCATACGGTGCGCAACCATAGCGCCTCTCTCGGAATGATGTTGTTCTTGACCGGCGATTCTACGAACGATGATTCCGTGACGTCAATCGGGCGGTATTCAAATCATTGAAAACCTGAATGCGCCACGCATGCTCATGCTCATGAAGGCCGTCAGCCGTCACCGGCCTCTGCCGCACTACGCCGCCCGGAGCGCCCGCCATGCCCACCGCCCTGCTGCTACGCGCAACCCATTCGCACCTGTATCCCGGCAGCATCGTGACCTTCGACGATGACGCGCCGCGTTCCGCGAAGCCGCATCCGGCCGTGATCGAATTCGCCGACGGATCGGGCGCGGCCGCCACGCTCGCCCGCGTCGACGACGACGCGCTCGAACTCTCCGTCGACGCATACGTGACGCAAAAGCGGCACACGGTCGCCGCGCGCCGCTGGCTGCTCCAGCCGTTCAATACCACGGGCACCGAGTGGCGTGTCGCGCAACGGCTCGCCGTTGCCTGATTCCGCGCCGAACAGCAGGCGCGCGCAGAACACGCACCTGGTGTGAACGCGATGCGAACGATGAATGCACGTGACCCGCCATGTATCAGGTCGTGAAAATCGGGTGACGACAGTGGTGAACGATGCCTGTCAGCATGCCGGCGGATGATCGGGATCGGACAGGCATGTGTCCCGATAGGCGTCGTCGACGGCACGCAGAAATGCCTTCCGCCCGTTCTCCAGTGCCGTTGCCGTATGCTCGTCGCGCGAGACAGGCATCACGCGGCCATCGGGCGACATCGAATAGCCGAGATCGACGAACGCATCGTCCGGTGCACGCTTCGATCCGATCCAGTAGCCGATCGAAACCGAGCTGGCAACCCCGGTCGCGCCGTTGTAACCCACGTCGAATCGTCCGGCCTTGAAGATGCGCGGCCGCATTTTTTCCGCATAGGCGAGCACTTCGGCAACCGTCGCGCCATCCTTGGTGCGATGCCGCTTGACCGCCTGTATCCAGTTGGCTTCCGTGGCGGCCGGCAGACCCTTCGATGTCGGGGCCGCGAATATCGGGCTCCCGTTTCCACCCAGGCAGGCCGCAGCAACAACGTAACCGGCAACACGTGCGATGCGATCGATCGCGAGTTTCATTAAACGATTCCGGATTGGTTCATTCGATTCCGAATCATACGATCATTGGCCAGGATGCCGGGACAACATCGCCCCCATCCCGGCACACCACCCGCCCAAGCGCTAAAATCCGCCGCCTGGGCATCCACGATGAGCAAGCGTTTTGACGGAGTTCGAGCAGGGTTTCATCCTCACCCGCCACTGGCGGGACACCGCGACCGGCATCGAGATCGAGTTCTGGCTGGCAACCGAACACGGTCCGCGCCGTGTGCAGTTGCGCCCGCAGGAAGCCGTCGCATTCATTCCGGCCGAACAGCAGGCGCTCGCCGAACGCGCGCTGGCCGGCGAGCGCGATATCGAGTTGCGCCCGCTCGCGCTGCGCGACTTCCGGCAGCGCCCGGTCGTCGGCCTCTATTGCAAGCGCTACCGCCATCTGTCCGGGCTGCAGAAGCGCCTCGCGACGGCCGGCGTCGACGTCTACGAAGCCGACGTGCAGCCGCCCGACCGCTACGCGATGGAGCGCTTCATCACGGCCTGCGTGCAGTTTCGCGGCCAGCCCGGCCGCGACGGCACGTTGACCCGCGCCGAACTGAAAACCGCGACCGGCTATCGACCGGCGCTGCGCTGCGTGTCGCTCGACATCGAAACCAGCGTCCACGGCGAGCTGTATTCGATCGCGCTCGAAGGCTGCGGGCAACGGCAGGTCTACATGCTCGGCCCGCCGAACGGAGCCGACAGCGACGAAGCCCGCGCCATCGACTTCCGCCTCGACTACTGCGACAGCCGGCCCGCGATGCTGGCGCGGCTCAACGACTGGTTCGACGAACACGATCCCGATGCGGTGATCGGCTGGAACCTCGTGCAGTTCGACCTGCGCATCCTGCACGCGCACGCCGAGCAATACGGCGTGCCGCTGAAGCTCGGGCGCGGCGGCAGCGTGCTCGACTGGCGCGCGCACGGCCAGCAGCCCGACCACTTCTTCGCGGGTGCGGCGGGCCGGCTGATCCTCGACGGCATCGACATGCTGAAATCCGCGACGTGGACGTTCCCGTCGTTCGGCCTCGAATACGTGTCGCAGTCGCTGCTCGGCGAAGGCAAGTCGATCGACAACCCGTACCAGCGGATGGACGAGATCCAGCGCCGCTTCGATCACGACAAGCCCGCGCTGGCGCGCTACAACCTGAAGGACTGCGAGCTCGTCACGCGCATCTTCGACAAGGCCGACCTGCTGTCCTTCGCGCTCGAACGCGCGAGCGTGACGGGCCTCGCGGCCGATCGCACCGGCGGGTCGGTGGCGGCCTTCACGCACCTGTACCTGCCGCGCATGCACCGGCTCGGCTATGTCGCGCCGAACCTCGGCGACGTGACGGGGCAAAACAGCCCCGGCGGCTTCGTGATGGATTCGCGCCCCGGGCTGTACGACTCGGTGCTCGTGTTCGACTACAAGAGCCTCTATCCGTCGATCATCCGCACGTTCCTGATCGATCCGGCCGGGCTGATCGAAGGGCTCGCGAATCCCGGCGACGACGCGTCGGTGCCCGGCTTTCTCGGCGCGCGCTTCTCGCGTACCGCGCACTGCCTGCCCGATATCGTGCGCCGCGTGTGGGAAGGCCGCGACGAGGCAAAACGGCAGCGCAACGCGCCACTGTCGCAGGCGCTGAAGATCATCATGAATTCGTTCTACGGCGTGCTCGGCTCGACGGGCTGCCGTTTCTTCGACCCGCGCCTCGCGTCGTCGATCACGATGCGCGGCCACGAGATCATGCACCGCACGCGGGAGCTGATCGAAGCTCAGGGTTACGAAGTGATCTACGGCGATACCGATTCGACGTTCGTGTGGCTCGGTCGCGCGCACGACGACGACGAAGCCGGCACGAAGGGCCGCGCACTCGTCGAGCACATCAACCGCTGGTGGCAGGCGCACCTGCGCGACCACTTCGGGCTCGAGAGCGCGCTGGAGCTGCAGTACGAGCGGCACTACCGCCGCTTCCTGATGCCGACCGTGCGCGGTGCGGAAGAAGGCAGCAAGAAGCGTTACGCGGGCCTCGCGGCGGCCGCCGGCGGCGGCGAGGATCTCGTCTTCAAGGGGCTCGAAACGGTGCGCACCGACTGGACGCCGCTCGCGCAGCAGTTCCAGCGCGAGTTGTACCGGCGCGTGTTCAACCGCGAGCCGTACCAGGATTTCATCCGCGACACCGTGCGGCGCACGTTGGCCGGCGAATTCGACGACCAGCTCGTCTACCGCAAGCGCGTGCGCCGGCCGCTGCGCGAGTACGAGCGCAACGTGCCGCCGCACGTGCGCGCGGCACGGATCGCCGACGAGTTCAACCAGGCACAGGGCCGGCCGCTGCAGTATCAGCGCGGCGGCTGGATCAGCTACGTGATGACGACGGCCGGCCCCGAGCCGCTCGAAACCATGCGCTCGCCGATCGACTATGCGTTCTACGTGAGCCGCCAGCTCCAGCCCGTCGCCGACGCGATCCTGCCGTTCCTGCGCGACGACTTCGAACGCGTGATCTCCGGTCAGGGGCAACTGTTCGGCGACTGAAGGAACGCGATCCGGCCTGCCCGGTTGCGCGTACAACCGATTCCCCGCACGTCGCCCATCACCCGCCCGCGATGAGTCTGCCGATTCGTCCGCGTCGACATCGATCGGCATTCTTGCGCCCCGGCACGTCGCACGATAAGTAAAACCGATTGCCCCGGTCAGAAATCCGACTTGGACGCCGCGCGCGCCGCAGCGCACAATTTCGGGCATCGCAATCGAATGAAACCCTGATCCTTCCTACCCGAGTTTCCGTGGCACCCGCCGTCCCCCCAACGCGTGGCCATGTGCTTGAATAACAAGGAAAAGGCGCGCACTCGTGCTTGACATGCCTGCCACAACACCCCGTTTCGCGTGGACGCTTTTTTCCATGCACCCCGCCGCCCTCCCGCGTCGCACACGCCGCAAAACGGCGCCGCACGACATGACGTGCGGCGCACCGCCTCCCGCGCCCTAGCGCAATCGCTGCAATCCCCTTCGCCAGTCTCGCCAAAGGAACCCGACGTGTCGCAAGCCACTGTCGCGCCGCTTCGGCCGCGCGACCCATTCTCCATCGATCCGAGAAAGCTCCTGTTCTCGATCAGCACGTTTATCGCGGCCGCACTCGTGCTGCTGATCTCGTTCACGGTCAGCTTCCCGCGCCCGTGGTGGGCGCTGCTGACCGTCTACGTGACCTCGCAGCCGATGGCCGGCGCCTTCCGTCCGAAGACGATCTACCGGCTCGCGGGCATCGCCGCCGGCGCGGTCGTGTCGGTGGTGGTCGCCCCGAACCTGCAGAATTCGCCGGCGTTGCTCGTGCTGTGCCTCGCGCTGTGGATCGGCTTCTGCATCTATCTCGCGGTGCTCGACCGCACGCCGCGCGCGTTCCTGTTCCAGATGGCCGCGTTCAGCTCGGCCGTCATCTGCTTTCCGTATCTCGACGATCCGACCAACATCTTCATCACCGCGGTGTCGCGCGTCGAGGAGATGACGGTGGCGATCCTGTGCGTGACGATCACGCACATGCTGCTGAAGCCCGCGAACAGCCGGCCGGTCATCCACGAACGCGCGCTGTCGTTTCTCGGCGATGCGTGCCGCTGGACCGCCGAAGCGTTCGGCACGCATCACACGCGGCTCGAGCACGAGCATCGCCGCAAGCTCGCGGCCGACGTCACCGAACTCGGGATGATCGCGACGACGCTGCCGTTCGACCAGCGCTTCGCGCTCGCCACGCGCGACACCGTCACGGCATTGCAGCATCGCCTCGCGGCGTTGCTGTCGATCGCATCGGCCGCCGCGAACCGGCTCGACCAGTTGCGCTCGCTGAACGCGGTCGATGCGCAAACCGCCGCGCTGGTCGATGCGGTGATCGACGACCTGCACGCGTCGCAGGAAGTGGGCGAAGCGCTCGACGTCGGCCTCGCCGCGCGTTGCCGCACGCTGGCGGCCGAGCGCCTGGCCGACCCGGCCTGGACGTCGCTGCTCGCCGCGAACCTGTTGGACCGCACCGCCGATTTCATCGACACGCTGCACGCGGCGCGCGGGCTCGTGCGGACCTTCGCGGAAAGCGATGCCGAGCTCGAGCGCCACCTGCCGCCCGCCGACGGCACGCGCCGCTTCCAGCTCGCGCGCGATCACGGCCTCGCGCTGCTCGCCGGTGCCGCGACGACCACCGCGATCGTCATCTACTGCGCGGTGTGGATCCTGCTCGCCTGGCCAAACGGCTCGGCAACCGCCGCGTTCGCCGCGCTCGTCACCTGCTCGTTCGCGGCACAGGACGATCCCGCACCGGTGATCGGCCGCTACCTCGTCTCGACGCTCGTCACCTTTCCGCTCGCCGCGCTGTACCTGTTCGTGATCCTGCCGCGTGTCGACGGCGCCGGGATGCTGATCCTGACGCTTGCACCGGCCTTGATCTGGATGGGCTACATCCAGGCCGATCCGGCGCGCACCGCGCGCGCCCTCCCGATGTTTTCCTGCTTCATCGTCGCCATGGGCTTTCTCGATCGCTTCCAGGCCGACTTCGCGCTGTTCCTCAACACGGGGCTCGCGCAGGTCGGCGGCATCGTCACGACGCTCGTCGTGACCAAACTGTTCCGCTCGGCCAGCACGCGCTGGACCGCCTACCGGATCGTGCGCCAGAACTGGGCCGATCTCGCGCAGATGGCCGACCCGCACCGGCCGCTCGACGCGCCGACCTGGACCGCGCGCGCGGTCGACCGGCTCGGCCAGGTCGCCGCGCGCATGGCGTTCGCGAATCCGGGCGATGCACTGCACGCGGTCGACGGGTTGAGCGACCTGCGCATCGGCCGCAACATCATCCAGGTGCGAGAAGGACTCGACAGAAGCGATGCGCAAACGCGTGTCGCGATCGAGGCCGCGCTCGAGGCCGTGTCGGCGCTGTATCGCGCACGCGCCGACGCGCACCATCCGGTTCCTGCCACCGCATCGCTGATGCGCACGCTGAACCGCGCGATCGGTGCCGCCGCGCGCAATACGACCGGCCGCGACGATGCCACGCTGCTCGCGCTCGTCGGCATGCGCTGCAACCTGTTCCCGCATGTGCAACTCGTCGAAGGAACGACGCGATGATCGAAGAGATCCACATTTTCGGCATCTACCTGCCGTCCGCGCTGGCGTGGGCCGTCGTCGCGCTGATCGTCACGTTCCTGTTGCGTGGCGTGCTGCTTCGCCTGCCGCTGCGCGTGCTGCTCTGGCAACCGGCGCTGCTCGAACTGGCGGCCTTCTTCCTGCTGTGGTGGGGCATCGCCCGTCTCGCCGACGCGTATTTTCCGTATCGCCTCCTTTCCTGAACATGAAGCGAATCATCCCCCTGTTACGCACCGTGCTGACGGTCGCGATCATCCTCGGCATCCTCGGCGCGATCTACGGGCTGTGGGTCCGCTACCAGATCGAGCCGCTCACGCGCGACGGCAAGGTGCGCTCGGACGTGGTGCCGATCGCCCCGGACGTCAGCGGGCTCGTTACCGACGTGCGCGTACACGACAACCAGAAAGTGACGAAGGGCCAGGTTCTGCTCGTGATCGACCCGTCGCGCTACCGGATCGCACTCGAACAGGCCGACGCGAACATCGCGAGCGAGCAGGCGGAACTTGACGAAGCGATTCGCGAGGACCGCCGCAATCGCGCGATGCCGGACGTGGTTGCCGAGGAATCGACCCAGCAGGGCACGACACGCGTCGAAAAGCTGCGCGCCGCGCTCGCGCAGGCCCGCTCCGCACGCAACCTCGCCGCGCTGAACCTCGAACGCACGCTCGTCCGCGCACCGATCGACGGCACGGTGACCAACGTCGGGCTGCTGCCGGGCGTCTATCTGAGCGCCGGCAAGGGCGCGATGGCGCTGGTGAACGACACGTCGCTGCGCGTCGAAGGCTACTTCGAGGAAACCAAGCTGCCGGCGATTCATGTCGGCGATCCGGCCAGCATCTATCTGATGGGTGTGGCGAGCGAGATCCGCGGCCACGTGCAGAGCATCGCCGGCGGCGTCGAGGACCGCGAGCGCGCGGGAGGCGACGCCCAGCTCGCGAACGTGAACCCGGCGTTTACCTGGGTGCGGCTCGCGCAGCGCATCCCGGTGCGGATCGCGATCGATTCGGTGCCGCCCGGCGTGCGGCTCGTGCCGGGGCAGACCGCGTCGGTCGAGATTCATGCGCGGGCCGGCGACGTCACGGTACACCGGAGCCTGCCATGGTAAGCCTGCGTACGACTGCCATCGCGGCGCTGTGCATCGCGCTCGCCGCATGCGCGGAGGTCGGCCCCGACTATCGCGTGCCGTCGAACGCACTCGTGAACGCACCGGCCGCCAACCATGCGTTCGTTGCGGGTGCATCGGTTGCGTCGAGCGACCCGCTGCCCGACCGCTGGTGGCGCCTCTACAACGACCCGACGCTCGACGGCCTGGTCGAAAAGGCGCTGGCAAGCAACGTCGACCTGCGCGCCGCGCAGGCGAACCTCGAACGCAGCAATGCGCTGCTCGCGGCGACGCGCACCGCGCGCGAGCCGAGCGTCGGCGTCGATGCATCGACCAATTACACGCAGCAATCGGCGGCGTCGGTCCTGTCGCATGTCGAGCCGCCGCGGCACGAGATCTACAACATCGGCCTCGAGATGAGCTACGACCTCGACCTGTTCGGCGGGATCCGGCGCGGGATCGAAGCGGCGTCCGCCGACAACGAGGCCGTCGCCGCTGCGCGCGACCTCGTGCGTGTGAACGTCAGCGCGGAAGTCACGCGTGCGTACTCGGACCTGTGCAACGCCGGCAACCAGATCGACGTGCTGCAACGCTCGATCGACGTCCAGCAGCGCCGCCTCGCCCTCACCCGCCAGTTGATCTCGAACGGACGTGCGCCGACCTTCGAGCAGCAGCGCGATCAGGGCGGCATCGAGAACAGCCGCGCGCAGCTCGCGCCGCTGCGGGCGCGCCGACTGAACGCAGCGTTCCGTCTCGCGACGCTGACCGGCCAGCCGCCGGAAAACTACGATCGCGCGCTGCTGTCGTGTAACAAGCCGCTCGAACTGTCGACGCCGATTCCGTCCGGCGACGGGCGCGCATTGCTGAAGCGCCGGCCCGACGTCCGCGCGGCCGAGCGCCGGCTCGCCGCGTCGACCGCGCGCATCGGCGTCGAAACGGCCGCGCTGTATCCGGACATCAGGCTCGGTGCCAGCATCGGTTCGACCGGCGGCGCGGCCGCGTTCTTCACGCCGCTGACGAACCGCTTCGCGATCGGCCCGATGGTCACGTGGAATCTCCATCGCAGCACGATTCGCGACCGCATCGACGCCGCACAGGCCGACAGCCGTGCGAGCCTCGCGCATTTCGATGCAACCGTCCTCACCGCGCTGCGCGAAACCGAAACGTCGCTCGACACCTACGCGGGCGCGCTCGACCGGCTGCAGCGTCTGGAGGCATCGCGCGACGCGGCGCGCGACGTGATGGCGCGAACCGAAGAATTGCGGCGCGGCGGGCGGGTCGGCGGACTCGCGGCACTCGACGCCGAGCGTACCTGGCTCGCGGCCGAAACGGCCGTTGCGGCGGCCCGGCAGGACGTGAACAACGACCAGATCACCACGTTCCTCGCACTCGGAGGCGGCTGGCAATGACCAACCGTGACATCGTCGCCGAATACCCGGCCCCATCGCGTTCCGCCGCCCGCCTTCCGGCGCATAATGGCGAGATGCCGGACCTACGTGACCCGCGACCCATTCCGCGAAAAATGAAGTTCACCCAACGCAGCCCGCTGCTTCGCAACATCAGCTATCTGCTCGCGATCGACGAGCACCGCAATTTCACGCGCGCGGCCGAAGCGCTCAGCGTGTCGCAATCGGCGTTGTCGCAGAAGGTGCGCCAGCTCGAAGACGAGCTCGGTGCGCAACTGTTCGACCGCAGTGGACGCATGGTCCAGCTCACCGATTTCGGCAGCGTCTACCTCGAATACGTGCGCCGCGCGCACAACGACCTGCTCACCGCGCAGCGCGCGCTGCACGACGTGCATGACCTGTCCCGCGGCAAGCTGCGGATCGCCTTCACGCCGACCTTCACCGAGTATCTGGTCGCGCCCGTCATCGAGCTGTTCCACGAGCGTCATCCGGGCATCGTGATCGAGATGAACGAGATGTCGCTCGACGCGGTGGAGGCGGCGCTCGGCGACGACCAGGTCGACCTTGCGTTCGGGTTCGTCGATGTTCGCAACGACGAAATCGAGGCCGAAGCGCTGTTTCCCGAGCGCCTGATGCTCGTGGTCGGCCGGTCGCATCCGCTGACCACCCAGCGTGAGCCCGTCACGCCGCTGCAGCTCGCCGACACGCCGCTCGCGCTGCTGACGACGAGCTTCGTGTCGCGCTTCTATGTCGACAGCTATTTCCAGACATACGACATGCAACCCGATGTCGCATTGCAGGCGAATTCGATCAGCGCGGTACTGAAGATCGTGAGCCGCGGCAAGATCGCGACGATCCTGCCCGGCACCATCGAATTCGAGCATCGCGACTTGCAGTACGTGCCGCTCGATCCGCCGTTCCCGGTGCGGACCGTCGCGCTGCTGCGCCGCAAGGGCGCCTATCGCACCGTCGCGTCGACCGCGTTCGCCGATCTGGTTCACGAGATGCTCGAGCACGGCAGCCTGGCGTCGCTGCGCACGATCACGACGCTCGACCACGCCTGACCTTGCAGGGTGCGTCGTCAGCCTGACGACGCACCAGCACACTCTCCGCACAAGCACTTGACGCCGGCGCTCGCATGACGAGCGCGACGGCCGTCACCTCGCACTTCCGTTTTTATAAATTTTGATTCGCAATCCATATCAAATGGATTCCGATTCGGATGAGTCATCATTTTGTCTTATCGACAGGATCGGAAATTCGCCTTGGACTCGACCAGGGATTTCCTTCATTCTTTCACTATCGATTCCAGGTGAATCGGTCGCGCCGAATCCCGGCGTCGAGGCTCCGGATCTTGTGTCGCAGACACCTTCCGCACTCCGTCGATGACGTCGTTGACGTCGCCCCGACTCGACAGAAGGTCCGACACGCTCCCCGGCATCGACAGGACGATTCGACTGCTCCGGCATGCCAGGTCGATCTGGAACACCATATCAAATTATTATCGGAATCCTAAATGACACATTCTGTCCTGACCCGTCTCGCCGTTGCATTGATCGCTTTCTCGGGCGTCGCCGCCAGTGCCTGCGCGCAGCAGCAACCGGCTCCGCCGGCGGTTCGCCAGGCGGCGCAACCCGCCGCCCCGACCTACACCGCGCAACTCGCCGCGCGTTCGAGCGACGACAAGGGCACGCAGGCCACCGCCGCGACCAAGACCGTCGTTCCGCTTCGCGTTGCGCCGGCAAGCCATCCGGCCGCGCCGGATGCCGACTGCGTCGGCCCGGCGAGCTTCTGCAACGTCTACTTCGGCAGCTGAACCCGCAAGCGTCATCCGGCCCGCTGCGGACGCCGCCGGCACGCCACGCCTCTCCCTTCAACGCCTCCCCGGAAACCGACGTGAATCATCTGTTCAGTGCGATGCGGGTCTTTCTCAAGGTTGCAGACACGCACCATTTCTCTCATGCAGCCCATCAGCTGAATCTTTCGCCGTCGCTGGTGACGCGCTATGTCGGCGACCTCGAATCGCACCTCGGCGTCAAGCTGCTGCAACGCTCGACACGCAAGACGGTGCTCACCGGGATCGGGATCCGCTACGCGGAAGCGTGCCGTGCGCTGCTGAGCGACCTCGCCGAAATCGAATCGCGCGCCACGCAGGAATCCAGCCGGATCGCGGGCGACCTGAACGTCGTCGTGCTGCACAGCGTGATGTCGCCGGAGCTCGCCGGCCTGTTCGCCGACTATCAGTCGCGCCATCCGGACGTGTCGCTGCACATCACGCTGACCGAATCGGAAGTCGACCTGCTCGGCGGCGGATTCGACGCCGGCATCGTCGCCGACACGATGATCACGTCGGTTTCCGTCGTGTCGCGCACGCTGGTCCATGCACCGCTCGTCGCCGTCGCGTCACCCGCCTATCTGCTGGACGCGGCCGCGCCGCGCCGGCCGGTCGATCTGGCCGCGCACCGCATCGTCGGCCTGGCGACCGGTGCACGCACCTACCGGTGGGCCGGCCCGAACGGCACGATCGACACCATCGCGCTCGACGCGCCGATCACGGTCAACAGCGCACTGATGCAGCGCCAGCTCGCGCTGGCCGGCAGCGGTGTCGCACTGCTGCCCGAGTACATGGTCGCGAACGACCTGCGCATCGGCACGCTGACCCGCGTGCTGGACGACTACCGGATCGTGAACGACAGCGTCACCGTCTCGCTCGTGTATCCGGGCCGCGAATTCCTGCCCGGCAAGGTCCGCGCGTTCGTCGATCTGACGGCCGCACGCTTCAGGCTGCCGTCGCTCGCCGCACCGCGGTCGTCGGGTGCCGTGCAGGCGGGAACGGCCATCGCGGCGATCGCCGATGCCTGATCGCATCGGCGCGCGCGTCGCTCACGCTCGCGCACTCTGCAACACAGCTCGCCGGGAATCGCCGTGGATCCGGCCGTTCCGGGCGCCTGAACCCACCCCATCGGTCCGGCCTGCCGCAATCGCGCCGAACCGCAACGAAACCGTCTGAGGAAATCGTGAAATCCATCATCGTCACCATCGCCACCGTTGCCGCTACCGCCACCGTTCTGCTCGCCGCACCGTCCGCGTCGTACGCGCAGTCGTCGCACTCGACGCTCACGCGCGACCAGGTACGCCAGGAACTGTTCGATCTCGAATCGGTCGGCTACGACCCCGCGGCCGGCGACGGCGGCAACTATCCGGACGACATCGTTGCCGCGCAGGAACGCCTGGCCGCCAAGCGCCTCGCCGAACGCAAGAACACCGAAGCGGCCTACGGGTCGAGTGGCGCGCCGGGCACGTATTCGGGCGCGCCGGCGGTCGCAACGGTGAAGCGCTGACGCGCGGCCGGTCGCTGCGGGGGAGCACGCCCATCCGGGCTACCCCGCAGGACATCCGGCTAAAATACCGGCCTGCTGCGCGTCCTGCCGCGGCCGGAGGACATTCACATGACCGCACGTCGCGGAACAGCGGTCGCCATCGCGCCCGGCCACGAGACAGCCAGCCTGTCGAAAGCCCAGAAAGCGTTCAATGCGCTCGTCCAGCAGATCGAGAAGCGGCGCGAGCGTCTCGGCGCGTGGGAAGCCGTGATGCCGGTCTTCCAGAAGAAATTCGTCGACGAGCTGTTGCCGCTCGAACAGACGTCGACCGCGCTGCGGATCCGGTTGCTGAATCAGCTCGACGACGCATACCTGCAGAAGGGATTGAGCAAGGCCGAGCAGCGTACCCTTTCCGGGATGATTGCCAACATGGCTCGCGACTTGCTCGACTTCAGCGACGATGCGCAGTTGAAGGCCATCCACGACCGGCACAGCGCGGCCGAGCAGGGCAGCAACGCAGCGGACGAGCCGGAACCGAAGGCGGAATCGGAATCGACGCCCGGCGTGACAGCGGCTGACGATCTCGATTCGCTGTCGCCCGAAGAACTCATGGCGCGCATGCAGGCCGAACTGGACGAACAGTTCGAGCGGGACATGGCCGAGCACGCGGCCCGCGAGGCCCAGCGCGCCAAGCGCAAGAAAGCGCCCCGGCAATCCGCCGCGCTGGCGAAACGCGAAGCCGAGCAGGCCGAAGCGAGCCGGTCGATCCGCGAGGTCTATCGCAAGCTGGCGAGCGCGCTGCACCCCGATCGCGAGACCGATCCCCGGGAACAGGAACGCAAGACCGTGCTGATGCAGCGGGTCAACCACGCTTATGCGAACGGCAAGCTCCTGCAACTGCTGGAGCTGCAACTGGAGATCGAACAGATCGACCGGCACGCGATCAACGGCCTCGGCGAAGATCGGCTCGCGCGCTACAACGGCATCCTGGAAGATCAGCTCCGCGAGCTGGATCAGGAGATCCAGGACGTCGAGACCGGATTCAGGCGGACTTACGGGATTGCGCCGTCCGTCAAGGTCGCGCCCGATACCATCATGCGCATGCTCACGCGCGACATCGCGGGCACTCAGCGCGGCATCCTCGACCTGAACCTCACGCTGCGCGAGTTCGACGATCCGGCCAACGTCAGGGACTGGCTGAAGGACATGAAGCGCCAGCGGGCATTCCCGCGCTTCGACGATTAGCCGTGCCGGGCAGGCATGCGTCTGCCCGCCGAACATCGAATGCGTAGCCAGCCTGACGGAATGGCTGCGCGCCCCTGATCGATCGGCATTCCGCGCTAAAAAACCAGGCAACAACCGGCCACCCCGGACATCGCACGTCACCCACTCTCACGTATTCAGGAACACAGCTGGTCAGGAATGGCCGTTTATCCGGCCGTTCCGGGTTCCTAAACTTGTCTCGTCGGTTCAGCCAGCAAACACGCCGAACCGCAACGAAACCGTCTGAGGAAATCGTGAAATCCATCATCGTCACCATCGCCACCGTTGCCGCTACCGCCACCGCTCTTCTCGCCGCACCGACTGTCTCGTACGCGCAGTCGTCGCACTCGACGCTCACTCGTGCACAGGTGCGCCAGGAGTTGTTCGATCTCGAGTCGGTCGGCTATGAGCCGACCGCCGGCGACGGCGACAACTATCCGGGCGACATTGTCGCCGCGCAGGAGCGTCTGGCTGCCAAGCGGCTCGCCGAGCACAAGAGCGCCGAAGCGGCCTACGGGTCGAACGGTGCGCCGGGCGTGGAGGCGGGTGCGCCGGCGGTGAAGCAATAACGCGCCGCAAGTCGCTGCGGGGAGAGCCCTCTCCCCCGCCGCCAACCTGAAACAACGACGCCGTCGGCGGACAACGCGACGGCATCCGACCGCCTCTCCACCGCGACAGCGGTTTCACCACACCCCGCACTCGCCCGCCCGCCACCGCCACCAGCTGGCATTTCTGCTCACCGGGCACCCCGCCCGCCCCTCGTCTCGCCCCCTTTCCCTCGCGCTCCGGCGCACCGCCCCCCACCGGCCCCACGCAACCCGCGCCCGGCACCCGGGGAAAACCCCGCCTCCCCACAGGACAACTTCTCGTTGACACAGCGATTTTTGCCCTTCTAATATGCACACAACGTTGTACACAACAAAACACACAGAATTGTGTGGCAGATAGTGCAGGCATGCGGGTTTACCCATCTCCAGTGAGGACACCATGAATCGACTGTCTCGTTTCTCTCGTCAAATCGCCGTGTGCACGGCGGTGGCCGCATCGCTGTTCGCCGCCACCGCATCGCATGCCGCCGGGCCCGACGCGTGGGCCGGCGTGAAAAAGGCGGGCGTCCTGCGCTGCGGCGCCGCGGTCGCGCCCCCGTACGTGATGCGCGACCCGAAAACCGGCGCGTACAGCGGCTTCTTCTCGGATCTGTGCCGCGATTTCGGGCAGAACGTGCTGAAGGTGAAGGTCGAGTTCGTCGACACGAGCTGGGACAACATCGTGGCCGGCCTGCAGTCGGACAAGTGGGACCTGTCGCTCGCGCTGAACGACACGCCCGAACGCGAAAAGGCGGTCGCCTTCTCCGCGCCGGCGACCGACTACAACGTCTCGTTCGTCTACAACAAGAACAACCCGCGGGTCCCGAAGAACCTTCGCTCGATCGCCGACATCGACAAGCCGACCCTCACGATCGCGGTGATGTCGGGTACGTCGCAGGACAAGGCGATTTCCGCCGAACTGAAGCAGGCGCGGATCATGCGGCTGCCCGGCAACGACGAGACGCGCCTGTCGCTGATCTCGAAGCGCGCCGACCTGCTCGCGGACGCCAACATCACCAACATGCTGCTGACGGAAGCGCATCCGGACTGGTCGGCCAGCTTCAACCCGGCGCCGCCCCTGGCCCAGCAGGAAGTCGCGTTCGGCCTGCGCAAGGACACGCCGAAAGCCGACCTCGACGTGCTCAACGGCTACCTCGCACAACAGATCAAATCCGGTGCGGTGAACCGCCTCATCAAGACCTCCGTACAAGCCATGCTGGTTCCCGGCAAGTAAGCGAGCGTCGCGCAAGCAGGCCTGGCGCACCGTCGACGGGCTTCGATTTTCCGATTCGCACCTGGCGCGCCGACATCGGGCGCCACAGGAGAGACAGTCATGTTGTCGCCTCAAACGACGGCCGTCAGGTCGGCCATGCATCCCCTTTCGACGACGCATTTCGCCGCGTCCGCGCCGGCGAGCGATTTCGTGCGGCTGCGCGACGTCCACAAGTCATACGGCCCGAACCTCGTCGTCATGGACGGCATGAGCCTCGACATGCGCGCCGACGACCGGCTCGTCATCATCGGCCCGAGCGGCAGCGGCAAGAGCTCGCTGCTGCGCGTGATGATGGGGCTGGAAGGTATCCAGCACGGCGAGATCGCGTTCCAGGGCGCGCCGTACATCCGTGGCGGCGACGCGCGCGGCGGGTGGCGCATCGACGCGAAACTGCAGAAGCAGGTCGGCATGGTGTTCCAGCACTACACGCTGTTTCCGCACCTGTCGGTGCTGGGCAACCTGATCCTCGCGCCGGTGCGCGTCGGCGGACTGTCGAAGGCGGAAGCCACCGAGCGCGCGCGCATGTATCTCGCGCGCCTCGGCCTCGAAAGCAAGCTGCACGCCTATCCAAGCCAGCTCTCCGGCGGCCAGAAACAGCGCGTGGCAATCGCGCGCGCGCTGATGCTCGAACCGAAGCTGATGCTGTTCGACGAAGTGACGTCCGCGCTCGATCCGGAGATGGTCGTCGAAGTTCAGAACGTGATGCTGCAGCTCGCCGAGCAGAAGATGGCGATGATCATCGTCACGCACGACATGCACTTCGCACGGGACATCGCGACGCGCGTCGTGTTCTGCGCGAACGGCAAGATCGTCGAGGAAGGTGCGCCGGACCAGATCTTCAAGTGTCCGAAGGAAGCCCGCACGCGGGAATTCCTCGAAAAAGTCCTGCATCTCGACTGAGGCCGAAGCCATGAACTACCACTTCGATTTCAGTTTCCTCGCCGGCAGTATCGGTGCGCTGATCGACGGGCTGAAAGTCACCGTCGTGCTGGCCGTCGCGGCGAACGCGATGGGCCTCGTGCTCGGCTTCGTGCTGTGCCTGCTCGCGATGAGCCGCTGGACGATCGTGCGCTGGCCGGCCCAGCTCTTCATCGAATTTTTCCGCTGCACGCCTGCGCTGCTGCAGATCATCTGGTTCTTCTACTGCATCCCGATGATGGTCGACGTCTTCATCGACCCGATCACGATGGGCGTGCTCGCCCTTGGCCTGAACCTCACCGCGTTCAACGCGGAGGCCTATCGCGCCGGCGTGCAGGCGGTGCCGAAGGAACATCTGGACGCCGCGGTGGCGCTCGGCCTGCGGCCGTGGCAACGCACGATCTACGTCGTGCTGCCGCAGGCGCTGCGCAGTGCGATGCCGGTGCTGCTGACGAACGGCATCGGCAGCCTGCAGCAAAGCGCGCTGGTCGCGATCGTCGCGGTGGCCGACCTGATGTACGTCGCGAAGAGCATCGCGACCGAAGCGTACCGGCCGCTCGAAACCTACTCGGTGGTCGCGCTCGTGTATTTCGCGCTGTCGCTGCCGATCGCGAAACTCGTCCACGTCATCGAGCGCCGTCAGGACGTCGCCGTCCAGCGCTGAGGAGCCCGTCGTGAACCTCGATTTTTCCGTCGTCTGGCCGTACTGGCTCGTGCTCGCGAAAGGCCTCGGGCTGACGCTCGCCTTCACCGTGACCTGCGCGATCGTCGGCAGCCTGCTCGGCTTCGTGCTGAGCCTGCTGCGCATGTCGCCGTCGCGCTGGCTGCGCGGGCCGGTCACCGCGTTCGTCGAATTCTTCCGCGGCACGCCGCTGCTGATCCAGCTGTTCTGGGTGTTCTTCTGCTTCCCGGTCGTGCTGCGGCTGCCGATCCCCCCGTACCTGTCGGTGCTGATCTCGCTGACGCTGTACATGGCCGCGATCACGAGCGAAACGTTCCGCGGCTCGCTGAAATCGATCGCCGGCGAGCAGCACGACGCGTGCATCGCGCTCAGCCTGTCGCCGCACGTGAAGATCGTCTACGTGATCTTTCCGCAGGCGCTGTTGCGCGCGATTCCGCCGCTGCTGTCGAACGTCGTGAGCCTGTTCAAGGAGAGCGCGCTCATTTCGTCGGTGGGGATCGCCGACCTGATGTTCGTCGGCCAGAACGTATCGAACAGCACGGCGCGTCCCGTCGAGTTCCTGACGACGGTTGCCGTCATCTATTTCCTCGTCGCCTTTCCGCTGACCCGCCTGGTCGGCGTAGTGGAGTCCAGGATGCTCAGGCGCTATGCCTATTAACTCGCAACGCTCTCATCAAGCCGGAGAAATCTCATGCAACTGAAAGGCATTCTGCCCGCACTCGTTACGCCGTTCGACGCATCGGGCGCGGTCGACCACGACACGCTCGCGTCAATCCTCGAATATCAGCTCGCCGCGGGCGTCAGCGGCTTCGTACCGCTGGGTTCGACGGGCGAATACTACGCGCTCACGAACGACGAGCGCCGCGCGGTGATGAAGACCGTGCGCGAAGTGGTCGGCACCCGCGGCACGCTGATCGCCGGCGCGAACGGCTCGTCGACGCGGGAAGTGATCGAGCAGGTGCGCCAGGCGCGCGATGCCGGCTACACGAACATCCTGATCGCGCCGCCGTACTATGCGCTGCCGTCGCAAGATGAACTGATCGGGCACTACGAAGCGATTCTCGCCGCGGTGACCGACGTGAACGTGATCCTGTACAACTACCCGGTGCGCACGAACGTCGAGGTCGGCTTTGGCGTGCTCGACGCGCTCAAGGATCATCCGCGGGTGATCGGCATCAAGGAAAGCAGCGGCAATCTGCTGCGCGCGATCGAGATCGGCGGCAAGTACCGCGATCACTATCAGCTGTCGTGCGGCTCGGACGACCAGGCGCTCGACTTTTTCCTGTGGGGCGCGACGAGCTGGATCTGCGGGCCCGCGAACTGCTTCGCGAAACAGGTCGTGAGCTTCTACGACAAGTTCTCGGCCGGCGACATCGCAGGCGCGCAGAATGTGATGCGCTCGCTGTTCCCGGTGATGGCGAGCATGGAGTCCGGCAAGTTCATCCAGAAGGTCAAGTACGGCTGCGAGCTGGCCGGCTTCAAGGTCGGCAACGCGCGCATGCCGCTGCAGCCGCTGACCGACCAGGAGAAGGCGGCCTTCCGCGCGGTCTTCGAGGCGTCGCAGGCATAACGCGCACCCGTACCGGCGCCGTGTGGCGCCGGTACGTCGACCGAGGGCATCCCAACATGACGATTCACAGCTTTACCTGTATCGAAGGCCATACCGAAGGCATGCCGGTGCGGATGGTGATCGACGGCGCGCCGGCGCTGCAGGGCGCGACGATGAACGCACGCCGCGAGGATTTCGTCGCGCATCACGACTGGGTTCGCCGCACGCTGATGCTGGAGCCGCGCGGCCACGCCCACATGTCCGGCACGATCTTCTATCCGCCCGTCAGCGACAACGCCGATTTCAGCCTGCTGTTCATCGAGACGTCGGGCTGCCTGCCGATGTGCGGCCACGCGACGATCGGCTCGATCGCGTTTGCGATCGAGGAGCGCCTCGTCGTGCCGAAGCAGCCGGGTACGGTCACCGTCGACGTGCCGGCCGGGCAGATCGTCGCGCGCTACGAGATGAACGGCGAGCGCGTGAGCGCGGTGCGCTTCACCAACGTGCCGAGCTTCCTGCTCGCACGCGACGTCGAGATCGCGATTCCGGCGCTCGGCACGCTGGCCGTCGATATCGCGTACGGCGGAAACTTCTATCCGATCGTCGAGGTTCAGCCGAACTTCCCCGGTTGCGAACACTTCACGCCGGACGAACTGCTCGTATGGGGCCGTGATGTACAACGCGCGGTGAACGACGCGATCGACGTCGTGCATCCCGACCATCCAGCCATTCGCGGCGTCCGGCATTGCATGTGGACCGGCAAGCCGATCGCGGCCGACGCCCACGGGCGCGCAGTGGTGATCGCCGGCGACAGTCTCGTCGACCGGTCGCCGTGCGGCACCGGCAGTTCGGCACGCGTCGCGCAGCGCTTCGCGCGTGGCTGGCTGAACGCGGGCGAAGCGTATTGCCATGAAAGCCTGATCGGCAGCCGCTTCATCGGCCGCGTCGAATCGGTCGCGCGCCTCGACAGCGGGCTCGACGCCGTGCGGCCGAGCATCGAGGGGCGCGCCTGGGTGACGGGCCGCGCGCAGTATCGCGTCGATTCGTCTCAACCGTATGCGCACGGCTTCAGCCTGCAGGAGTTCGTCAATTGAACGCGATTCCGCGAGACCATGCACCCGCCTCGCCCGGCGTGGCACGCGATGAAACGGCCGTCGTGATCGGCGGTGGAATCGTCGGCGTGTGCTGCGCGCTCTATCTGCAGCGCGACGGGTACGCCGTCACGCTGATCGATCCGGCCGCTCCTGGCGACAGCACCGCGAAATGGAGCTGCGGCCAGATGGCGGTCAGCGAGGTCATCCCGCTGTCGAAGCCGGGCATCCTGATGAAGGTTCCGCGCTGGCTGATGGACCAGAAGGGGCCGCTTGCGCTGCGGCCGGGCGCACTGCCGGGCATCCTGCCGTGGTTCTTCCGCTTCGTCGCATCGGCCCGCCACGCGAAGATCGTATCGATCGCGCAGGCGATGGCCACGCTGACGCATGACGTCTACCCCGACTATGCGCCGCTGCTCGATGCATGCGGCGACCGCGCGCTGCTGGGCCAGCGCCCGGTGCTCGAAGTGTTCGACGATCCGGCCGGCATCACGCACGAGCAACCGCATCTGGACCTGCGGCAATCGCTGGGATTCCAGTCGCAGCGATTGACTGCGGCGGACATCGGCGACCTGGAGCCAGCACTCGCCGGCCGGTTCCGGCACGGGCTGCTGTTTCCCGACTGGCGTGCGGTCAGCGATACCGAGGGCTTCATCGCGGCGCTGACGGCCAGCTTCGAAGCGCAAGGCGGACGCCGCGTCCGCGCGAACGCCGCACGCATCGACGAGGCGTCCGGACGCGCGACGGGCGTGACACTGGCGAACGGCGAGCGCATTGCGGCCGACCATGTCGTCGTCGCGGCCGGCACCGGCGCGCGGCAGTTCTTCGACCAGCTCGGCGTGCGCATGCCGCTCGAAGGCATCGCCGGCTATCAGGCGCTGCTCGCCGACCCGGGTGTCGAATTCCGTCACTCGGTAATCTACGCGGACGGCGGCTTCTGCTTCAGTCCGATGACACGTGGCCTGCAGATCGGCGGCACGATCGAGTTCGCCGGTCGCCATGCGCAACCGAACTTCCGGCGCGCGGACATCATCCTGGAAAAGGCCCGACGCATCCTGCCCGAGTTGCGGACCGCGCGCGTCGAGTACGGCGTCGGCTATCGACCGTTCCTGCCCGACACGAAGCCGGTGATCGACCGCTCGAAGCGGCTACCCAACACCTACATGGCCTTCGGCCACGGCCAGCTCGGCCTCACGCTCGGCGCGACGACCGGCCGCCTGATCGGCGACCTCGTCGCGGGCCGGCCGACCCGGCAGGATCTGTCGCCGTTCAGCGCCTATCGTTTCGCCTGACATTCGAGACCTTTCATGCAAACCTACGAACGACTTTTCATCGACGGCCGCTGGGTAGCGCCCGTCCAAGGCCATACCTTCGACTCGATCGACCCGAGCAACGAAACCGTGATCGCAAAGGTGGCGGCCGCCACCGCCGAAGACATCGACCTCGCCGTCACCGCGGCGCGGCGCGCATTCGACGAAGGCCCGTGGCCGCGCATGACCGGCGCCGAACGCGCCGCTGTGCTGCGTGCGATCGCGCAGGGCATGCGCGACCGCCTGCCGGAACTGGCCGAGCTCGAAGTGCGCGACAACGGCAAGCCGCTGCCCGAGGCACTGTGGGATCTCGGCGATGCCGCCGGCTGCTTCGACTTCTATGCGGGACTGGCCGAACAGCTCGACGGCAACGCCGAAACCCCGGTGCCGCTGGCCGACGCGCGCTTCAGCACGGTCGTCCGCAAGGAGCCGATCGGCGTGGCCGGCGCGATCATCCCGTGGAATTTTCCGCTGCTGATGGCCGCGTGGAAGGTCGCGCCCGCACTCGCGGCCGGCTGCACGATGGTGCTCAAGCCGTCCGAACTGACGCCGCTCACCGCGCTGGAACTGGCCGGCATCGCCGACGCGGCCGGGCTGCCGGTCGGCGTGCTGAACGTCGTGACGGGCCTCGGCGCGGAGGCCGGCGCGCCGCTCGCCGAACATCCGGGCATCGACAAGCTCGCGTTCACCGGCAGCGTGCCGACCGGCAGCCGGATCATGCAGGCCGCCGCACGCGACATCAAGAACGTGAGCCTCGAACTCGGCGGCAAGTCGCCGTTCATCGTGTTCGGCGACAGCGATCTCGAAGCGGCCGTCGAATGGATCCTGTTCGGCATCTTCTGGAACCAGGGTGAAGTGTGTTCGGCCACGTCGCGCGTGCTCGTCGAACGCTCGCTGTACGCGCCGCTCGTCGAGCGGCTCGCGCAGGAAGCGCGCAAAATCAGGATCGGCAACGGCCGCGACGACGGCGTGCTGCTCGGGCCGCTGGTAAGTCGCGGCCAGTACGACAAGGTGTTGACGGCCATCGCCCGCGGCCGAGAAGAAGGTGCGCGACTCGTGACCGGCGGCGGCCGGCCCGCGCATCTCGAACGCGGGTACTTCATCGAACCGGCCGTCTTCGCCGACGTGCCGGAAGACAGCTGGATCTGGCGCGAGGAGATTTTCGGGCCGGTCGTGTGCGTGCGGCCGTTCGATACGGAAGACGAAGCGGTGCGTTCGGCCAATGACTCGCGCTTCGGTCTCGCCGCGGCGGTCATGTCGGCCGACCTGCCGCGCTGCGAACGCGTCGCCCGCGCGATGCGCGCGGGCATCGTCTGGATCAACTGCTCGCAGCCGACGTTTACGGAAGCACCGTGGGGCGGCTACAAGCAGAGCGGTATCGGGCGCGAACTCGGCGAGTGGGGGCTGAACAACTACCTCGAGATCAAGCAGATCACGCGCTACGACAGCGACAAGCCGTGGGGCTGGTACATCAAGTAAGAAGGTGAATCGATCATGCGCTGGAACAAAACGCTGCAGCTCGTCGACGTGCATTGCGAGGGCGAGATCGGCAAGGTCATCACCGGCGGCGTCCTCGACGTGCCGGGCAAGACCATGCTCGACAAGATGAATTACCTCAACGAGACCGACGACAGCCTGCGGCGGCTCGTCGTGCTCGAACCGCGCGGCTGCCTGCAGATGTCGGTCAATCTGCTGCTGCCGCCGACGCGACCGGAAGCGCATGCAGGGTTCATCGTGCTGCAGGCCGACAAGGCACACCCGATGTCGGGCAGCAACTGCATCTGCGTCGTGACGGCGCTGCTCGAACTCGGCATGGTGCCGATGCAGGCGCCCGAGACGACGGTCGTGCTCGACACGCCGGCCGGGCTCGTCACGGCGCGCGCGACGTGTCGCGACGGCCGCTGCGTCGGCGTATCGCTCGACATGGTGCCGTCGTTCGTCGAACACCTCGACGTCGACGTTCACACGCAGGAATTCGGCACGATCAAGGCCGACATCGCGTTCGGCGGCGTGTACTACGCGCTCGTCGACGTCGACCAGATCGGGCTCGACATCGCGCCGGACAACGCACGGCAGCTCGCGACGCACGGCGTGCGGCTCAAGGAAATCATCAACCGGCAGGTCGCCGTGCAGCATCCGCTTTACCCGGACATCAACGAAGTCGCGTACGTGATGTTCCGCAATCGGGTCGACGACACGGTGTACCAGACCTGCACGACGCTGCCGCCCGGCCGGGTCGACCGGTCGCCGTGCGGCACCGGCAGCTCGGCCAATCTGGCCACGCTCGCCGCCCGCGGGCGTGTACAGGTCGGCGATCGGCTCACGTCACGCTCCACGATCGGCGGGGAATTCCGCGTCGAACTGCTGGGCACGACCGAAGTGGGCGGCAAGCCGGCGGTATTGCCGCGCGTGACCGGGCGCGCCTGGGTGTTCGGGTTTCAGCAGCTCGGCGTCGATCCCGACGATCCGCTGGCCGCGGGGTTCATGCTGAGCGACACGTGGGGGGACGGATTCGGGCCTTCGGCACCGTCAGGCACGTGAGGGCGCGATGCTAAACTCCAGAGCGCGCCCGGCGACCCGGGTCGATTACAGGAAGGGTGGCGAGATGAGCAAAGAGGCCGTTGAAACGGAAGGTGGCGGCCGCCGGCACGGCGGGCGGTATGTGTATGAGGAATTGCGCAAGCAGATCCTGACGCTCAAGCTGAAGCCCGGCGTGCAACTCGACGAAATCTCGCTGGCCGCGCAGTTCGGCCTGTCGCGCTCGCCGGTGCGCGACGCCATTGCGCGGCTGAGCAGCGAGGGGCTCGTCACGGTCCTGCCGAACCGCACGACGCTCGTCACGCCATTCGAGATCGAGGAATTCCCGAAATACATCTCGGCGCTCGACCTGATCCAGCGCGCCGTCACGCGGCTCGCGGCCACGCAGCGCTCCGAAGCCGATCTCGCGAAAATCCGCAAGGCCGACGACGTCTACATGGAGGCCGTCGCGAGCGGCGACTTCCAGGCAATGTCGGAGACCAACAAGGCGCTCCACATGGCGATCGCGCACGCCGCGAACAACCCGTATTTCGTCGGCTACTACGAACGGCTGCTCGGCGAAGGGCAGCGCCTGCTCCATCTGCATTTCGACTTCACGGTCAGTTCGCCGACCGCAGCCAAGCTCGGCCGCGACCACGACGAACTGATCGATGCAATCGCGCGGCGTGACGCCGATGCCGCCGAACGCGCCGCGCACGAGCACACGATGCTGTTCCAGAAGCGATTCCTCGACTACATGAAGCAGAACATGACGGAATCGATGGCGGTGCTGTAACGCACCGGCATCGGTGCCTGCGTCGACGCAACGATGCAGGCAAGCGGCCCTGCGGGCAGGCCGCCGCCCGTCGTCACTGCCCGCTCGGCGGGCAAGCCCGCCCCCTCACGCCTTGTGCCCCGAGATCGGCCCCGCCTCACCGGTCAGGTTGAACACGCTGTCGATCCACGCCAGAAACGTCGAGAACGTGAAGTCCGACCACTGCTGCGTGCGGAACGCCTTCATCACCGGCGTATCGGCCGGGTCCTGCTGGTTCAGCAGGTTGTCGACGAACGTGCCGATATCCGCGTCGATGCCGTTCTCGTGGATCCCCGACCCGGTAAAGCTGACCGCCGTCACCTGGTGGTTGTCGATGAAGTCGTTGCGCGCCCACGGCATGAAGTAGCCGAAGTTCGGCAGCGGGTTCAGCGTCTGCTTCAGCCCGTCCAGCTCCTGGTCGAACATCGTGAGCGACAGCGCATCCTTGGTCGTGTCGTCGGGCGCCGCGATTACGGCCGGCACGAACGCGCGATAGTGATACGCGGCGATGATCTTGTCGCGCTGGTAGCTCGAGAAACCGAAGCGGTCGTGCGGATACGTCGCCGACAGCGCCGCGTACGCGCTGCCCATGTTGCCCGGATCGAAATGGCTGGTCAGCCGGCTGTTCACGGTAATCATCCCGTCGGGGCCCGTCATTCCCCACTCGGTGCGTACCCGGTCGTACAGGCCGACCGACGGATGGGTGGCCGCGTCCGCATCGAACGGCGTGTTGAACACCGTACCGGCGTCGTCGAGCAGCGAACTATGCGCCTGCGGCTGCAGCGTGTTGCGCAGCGTCGCGTAGTTCGCGAGCGTGCCGTAGCCGCCCGCGCTCATTCCGTACACGAGCAGCCGGTTCGGTTTGCCGAAGCCGTGCGACGTCAGCCACTGCGCGACGGCCTGGATGTTCTTCAGCCCGCTGTAGTGCTGCAGCCGCCAGTCGCCGCTCGGCGACGTGTAGTTGCGCACCGCGCTGCCCATGTGGATATCCCCGGTGCAATAGGGCACGAAAACCTGTGTCCACTGCTGCGTCTCGACCTTCGGTTCGCCGACGAGGATGTGCGCGAGATCCATGCGCGTGAGCAGCGGCGACAGGAACGACGACAGCAGGCTCTCGTTCGCGGTGCCGTTCATGTAGTTGTGCGGGATGCCGTCCGGGTTGAAGCCGCCGAGGCCGGCCTCGGCGCCGGTCGACGTCTGCGTGCAGGTGCCGTAGTCCCAGCACGCGCCGCCCGGTTCCATCATGTACAGCAGGTTGTCCGACTGCGCGCGATTGACGTAGAAGCGCATCGGCGTGCCGTTGCCGCACGATGCACCGGTGCTCTCGGGCAACGTCACTTCGTACCACGAATAATAGGGAATCGACGGATCCGGCATCGTCGTATCGGCCGCGTGGCCGTTCAGTGCCGCGCAACCGAGCAGCGTGGCAACGGCCGCGCGCAGCAGGCTTCGTGCTGTGGACATCTCCCCTCCTTGTCGATGGACATGACGCGGCCGCCGGGCACCGCCCCGGCGTCGCGGATTCGGCGCTCAGTGCACGCCGGACGGTGAAGCGCCGTCGAACAGCTGGACGCGCAACGCCTGCAGGCGTTGCGCGATGACGGCTTGTTGCTGGTCGGGATCGGGAATGCTCGCCTGAACCTGCCGGACGACGTCGCGGCTCTGCTGTTCGTACGAGAGATAGCGCGGGTCCTGCGCCGGCGACGGGCCAACCGTCTGCTGCGCATAGGTATCCCATTGCGCGCGCATCGACCGGATCGCCGCGCTGCGCGTCGCGGGGTCGGCTTCGGTATCGGTCAGCAGTGCCGCGCTCAGCGCTTCGGCCTGCACGGGAACGATCTCGTTGCGCGCGACATGGTCGGGCAGTTCGTCGAGAATCCGGCGCGCGAGTGCGGCGCGCTCGGCTTGCGGCATGCTGTTGCGGCGATCCCCATACGCGGCAACCTCATCGCGAAAGCGCGCAAACGCGGCGATGCGCTTCACTTCGGCATCCGCGTCGGGGCGCCCGCCAAGGCTACGGCGCAGCGCGTCGACGTCGAGCCGCCGCTCCTCGGGGCCGGGCAACGCGGCGCCGGTGCCGAACGTATCGGCTGCGACGGACTGCGTGCTCGCCATCGCGGCCGGTGTGCCGGATGACGCGGCTTGCGCCGGTGTCGCCGCTTCATATCGCCAGATTGCAACGACGGCCACGCCAATCGCCGCGATCGCGCCCGTGCGCCGCCAGAGTGCCCTGTTCTTTTTCACGTCGCCTCCTCGTCACGTCATGCCGTTCTTCGCCGCTGCATCCGCGAGTAGGTTCTAGGTCGAATCCGGCATGCAGTCAAAAGCGGCGCTAGAACGCAGGCACTAAACCTGCTCGCATCGGCCACGTCCGGCAAAACGTTTGAAACGCATTTCGTTGCCGCCCGGCCAACCGCGCGATGTCGCGCGCCAAGCCCGTCCGGCGGCGGTTCGGGCCTGTACGTGGCATGGGCACCACGACACCAAGCAAGCAGCGATCCAGCGGCGCGACGCACGACCGCCGTGCACGCGCGTGGCCGATACGGATGGCCGGATCAGACCCGTCGAACGACCCGCTCAGCGCTTGGTCGTCATTTTGACCCGCCCTATGCTGATTTCCGACACGCGCCGAACGGTCGGCGCGACGCACACCCCACCCAGCCGAGCCCGTTCCATGAGCCGTGCAGACCTGCCACATCGCGCCCCCGCCGTCGTTCACGACTATCCGACCTATCGCGACGCGCTCGCGGGCCACCGGCTGCCCGCCGCATTCGTCGATCTCGACTGCCTCGACGCGAACCTCGCCGACCTGAAGCGCCGCGCACGCGGCCTGCCGATCCGGCTCGCGACGAAGTCGGTGCGCTCGCGCGACCTGATCGGCGCGGTGCTCGCCTCGGGCCCGTTCATGCAGGGGCTGCTGTGCTACTCGGCCGCGGAAGCCGCGTGGCTCGCGGACGGCGGGTTCGACGACATCGTCGTCGCGTATCCGACCGTCGAGCCCGACGACCTGCGCGCGGTGGCCGCGCAACTCAGGCGGGGCCGCTCGATCACGTTGATGGTCGACGCCATCGCGCAGGTCGACGCGATCGACCGCGTCGCGCACGACGCACGCGTGACGATCCCGCTCGCGATCGATCTCGACATGTCGTCCGCGTATCCGGGCCTGTACTTCGGCATGTACCGCTCGCCGGTGCGCGACGCGGCCAGCGCCCTCGCGCTCGCGAACCATATCGGCGAACGGCAGCACGTGCGGCTCGACGGGCTGATGGGCTACGAAGGACAGATCGCCGGCGTGGCCGACACGGAGCCGGGCAGCGGTGCGCGCAACGCGCTGGTGCGCCACCTGAAGCGCCGCTCGGCGCGCGAGATCAACGCGCGCCGCCAGGCGGCCGTGCAGGCACTCGCGGCGGCGGGCCATACGTTGCGCTTCGTGAACGGCGGTGGCACCGGCAGTTTCGAAAGCACGCTCGGCGACGCGTCGGTCACCGAGCTCGCGGCCGGCTCCGGCCTCTACGCGCCGGCGCTGTTCGATCACTACGCGGCGTTTCATGCGCAGCCGGCTGCCGGCTTCGCGCTGCCGGTCGTGCGGATTCCGCAGCCGGGCATCGTGACCTGCTCGGGCGGCGGCTATATCGCATCGGGCCCGGCCGGCAAGAGCCGCCTGCCGCGGCCGTGGCTGCCGGCTGGCTGCACGCTGATCGACAACGAAGGCGCGGGCGAGGTGCAGACGCCCGTGCGCGTGCCGCGCGGCGTCACGCCGGCGATCGGCGAGCCGATCCTGTTCCGCCACGCGAAGGCCGGCGAACTGTGCGAACGCTTCAACTCGCTGCTGCTGATCCGCGGCGGCCGCGTGGTCGGCGAGGCGCCCACCTATCGCGGCGAAGGCAGGAGCTTCTTCTAGCGGGCCACACGGCCCGTCGTTCAAACCGATCAAAACGATCACCCCATTCAAACGACAACCACGGAGACAAAGCCATGTGGCGCAACTGGTCGGGATATGTCTGCAGTCCTGATGCAACCGTATCGACGCCCACGTCGCACGCCGGGCTCGCGGCCGTGCTGCGCGACGCCGCGGCAACCGGCGCCACCGTGCGCGCGGCC
>NZ_JAAGPM010000381.1:0-243 GCF_017104865.1 Burkholderia sp. Ac-20349 | reverse complement strand
TTCAGACACTGAACCGAGAATTTTGCATTGGCGATTGAGCCAGTCAGATTGATATGAGTAAAACCATATCGGCTGTCGTTCTTTAACAATCTGGAAGAAGTAAGTAATTTGGATAGCGGAAGCGTCTATGAGATGGACGTGAAAACTATCCGGGTTGTGATTGTATCGATGTATCTCAAGATGATTCGAACTCTATGTTTGACTCAATTGGAATACGGCACAAATGCGAGAACTCAACCTGTA
>NZ_JAAGPM010000380.1:0-247 GCF_017104865.1 Burkholderia sp. Ac-20349 | reverse complement strand
GCCTCGGTACCGGCGATCGCATGAGTCCAGGTGATCTTGCGGTACGCCATGGAGACCTTCACCAATTGGGTGTACTCGGCCTTGCTGGGGTCCTGCGCGTGCGGCAGCGCGGTGTTGATATTGACGATCGTGGCGTCTTCCAGCTTGGTCGTGAAGAAATGCTCCTGCTTGCCTTCAGTAGAGGTGCGATACCACTTCACTTCCACTTCCGGGAGCGTCTCGCCCGCCGCCAGCGCCTGGTACAGCA
>NZ_JAAGPM010000379.1:0-251 GCF_017104865.1 Burkholderia sp. Ac-20349 | reverse complement strand
AGGCGATGAAGGACGCGGTAGCCTGCGAAAAGCTACGGGGAGCTGGCAAACAAGCTTTGATCCGTAGATGTCCGAATGGGGAAACCCACTCCTTTTGGAGTATCCATGGCTGAATACATAGGCCATGTGAAGCGAACGCGGTGAACTGAAACATCTAAGTAACCGCAGGAAAAGAAATCAACCGAGATTCCCAAAGTAGTGGCGAGCGAAATGGGATGAGCCTTGCACTCTTTATTTGTATTGTTAGCCGA
>NZ_JAAGPM010000378.1:0-255 GCF_017104865.1 Burkholderia sp. Ac-20349 | reverse complement strand
GCGTTCGGCTAACAATACAAATAAAGAGTGCAAGGCTCATCCCATTTCGCTCGCCACTACTTTGGGAATCTCGGTTGATTTCTTTTCCTGCGGTTACTTAGATGTTTCAGTTCACCGCGTTCGCTTCGCATGGCCTATGTATTCAGCCATGGATACTCCAAAAGGAGTGGGTTTCCCCATTCGGACATCTACGGATCAAAGCTTGTTTGCCAGCTCCCCGTAGCTTTTCGCAGGCTACCGCGTCCTTCATCGCCT
>NZ_JAAGPM010000377.1:0-255 GCF_017104865.1 Burkholderia sp. Ac-20349 | reverse complement strand
AGAAGTAAGTAATTTGGATAGCGGAAGCGTCTTGAGATGGACGTGAAAACTATCCGGGTTGTGATTGTATCGATGTATCTCAAGATGATTCGAACTCTATGTTTGACTCAATTGGAATACGGCACAACGCGAGAACTCAACCTGTAACGAGACAGACTCGTTATAGGGTCAAGCGAACAAGTGCATGTGGTGGATGCCTTGGCGATCACAGGCGATGAAGGACGCGGTAGCCTGCGAAAAGCTACGGGGAGCTGG
>NZ_JAAGPM010000376.1:0-277 GCF_017104865.1 Burkholderia sp. Ac-20349 | reverse complement strand
GTTACCCGGATACAGCGCGGAAAAGGGGCCATAGAGCACGTCGACGCGCGCGATGTCGTCGGGCGGAATCAGCGACCAGCGCGGCGGGTACGCGTAGCTCGAGCCGAGCAGGTTCGACAGCAGCACGCCGTCCGCATACACGAGCCCGCGTGCGCTCTGCAGCTCGTTGAAGTCGCGGCCGGCGAATACGCTGTTGCGGTCGCCGATATAGCGCTTGCGGACCATCAGGTTCGGCGCGTATTTCAGCGCGTCTTCGGTCGTGACGTTGGTATGCGAT
>NZ_JAAGPM010000375.1:0-281 GCF_017104865.1 Burkholderia sp. Ac-20349 | reverse complement strand
ACGGCGAGCCGGTGATCTACAACCCGACGCCGGGCGGCGATCAGCCACAACCCAGCCTACGGACCTTCGCTTACACCGAGAACGTGCGTACTGCGCGCCAGGTGCAGCGCGACTACACGTTCAAGAACCCGCGCTTTAACCACGAGTACCCGCATGACGGCACCGATCTCGATCATCAGGGCCAGAGCTACGCGCGCTATGACTACCCGGGACGATATAAACACGAAGCCAGCGGCAAGGCGTTTACCCACGATCGTTTGCGCGGCCACCGGCGCGATGCA
>NZ_JAAGPM010000374.1:0-293 GCF_017104865.1 Burkholderia sp. Ac-20349 | reverse complement strand
GTTTTCGTCGTTCTGTTTCAGCGCGAGGTCGATGTCGAACACGAACTCGGTATCGGCCTTGCGCGAGATCAGGAAGAAGCGCACCGCGTCACGGCCGCGCGTGATGGTCGCTTCGTCGATCAGGTCGGGCGCCGCTTCCTGGCCCGCCGCCGCGCCGCCCGACCATTCGATCAGGTCGCGTACCGTCACGTAGCTGCCCGCGCGCTTCGAGATCTTCACTTCCTGGCCGTCGCGCATCACGGTGACCATCTTGTGCAGCACGTAGTCGGGGTAGCCCTTCGGGATCCCGATGT
>NZ_JAAGPM010000373.1:0-345 GCF_017104865.1 Burkholderia sp. Ac-20349 | reverse complement strand
TCCAGCACGAGCTGTGCTCGTCGTGCCGGCCCTGACGATCCCACGGAAACTGCACCTTCACTCGGCCGTACTCGTCGGTGTAGATCTCTTCACCCTCCGGGCCCACGACCACCGCCGGCTGGGGGCCGTCGATACGCGGGTGCGGCAACGGCTCGGCGCGCCATTCGGCATCGTCCGGCACCAGTACCGCTTCGTAGCCGTAATACGTGCCGTGTTGTGCGTCGGCGCTTTCTTCCGCCTGACTGGTGTGTTGCTTGCCGTGATGCACCAGGCTCACCGGACGCCAGCTCCGGTTCATGTCCTCGCGCGGGTGGCCCGTGAGCGCGAAGGCGATACCCGGTTGCA
>NZ_JAAGPM010000372.1:0-355 GCF_017104865.1 Burkholderia sp. Ac-20349 | reverse complement strand
TCGGGCCATTTTTGACCCGGTCGAGCCAAAAATGGCCCGATAAATTCTCTTTCTTTTCAATGGGTTGATTTTGATCGGGCCAAAAATGGCCCGATTTCCCCTCAAAAAAGACGATTTCTTTTGAGATTCGTGTTGCCAGATATCTGGTGGATGTCCCTCAAATACCCCTAACGCATTGATCCTGAAGGAATAGCGCGACAACGCGTGTGGATTGGCACGGCTATTGCGTAAAGAGCCCATGCCATTCCGGCGCCAAGGCCCAACCGGCCTTTTCGACAATAACTTCAAGGAAGCAGCCAATGCCGACTCCCGCCTATATCAGCATCCAGGGCAAGACCCAGGGCAACATCACGCA
>NZ_JAAGPM010000037.1:0-60369 GCF_017104865.1 Burkholderia sp. Ac-20349 | reverse complement strand
CGGCGCACGGGATCGTCTCCACGCGGCGGCGCAGCCCGCGCAAACGCGCGGAGATTTCCGCGCTCACGCCAATGCAGGCATGTGCGAAGCAGGCCATCGATTGCGACACGGCACGGATCCACAGCGGTAGTCGAACAGGGTGGCGAGCGGATGGTCGAGCGCAACGCGCAGATAAGTACCGCTCATGACGGCACTCCGGCGGCGGCACGCGCCGCATGGCCATGGACGGCCAGTACCCGCGCCCGCATCGAGGCGACGGACTTAAAGTAAAACTTCAGATTCGGCGCTAAGTTTTGGATTCGCATTAGGAATCGCCGTATACCCTGCCCAGCCTGTGGATAACTTTGTTGAGAACTCGCCATTCACGGGCCGCAACGCACGCGGGGCCGCGCTTTCCGCTGATTTTCCGCGCTTGTCGCGGTGCCCCGCAGAGCCTTATTCCATAAGGCTGCTATTCAAATTACCGAACCATAGCGAGACAAATTGACCGATACAGGGCTCTACCGCGCTGCAACGTGGAAAATGTGTATAAGTCAAGTCTTGACAAGCACTGAATCGGCAACCGGTGCGGGGTTGCGCCCTGTTTAGCGCCGACAGCGAAACGCTGTCACCCCGCAGTGCAGCATGACAGCGCTTGCGTTCAGCCGGCGGCTCCGCTACGAATCGCGCGGCTGTGGCTATGCACTTCGTCGACGAGTTCGGCGACGTGATCGGGCGACGTGAATTGCGAAATGCCGTGCCCGAGGTTGAATACGTGGCCCGGATGGTTGCCGTAGCTGTCGAGCACCGCGCGCGCCTGCTCGCGTACCGCGGCCGGCGGCGCAAACAGGATCGTCGGGTCGAGGTTGCCTTGCAGCGCGACCTTGCCCGCAACGCGCTCGCGCGCCTTGCCGAGGTTGACCGGCCAGTCGAGCCCGACCGCGTCGACGCCGGTCGCCGCGATCTCCTCGAGCCACAGCCCGCCGCCCTTCGTGAAGGTGATCACCGGCACGCGCTCGCCGTCGTGCTCGCGCTTGAGCTGCGAGACCACGCGGCGGATGTAGTCGAGCGAGAAGCGCTGGTACGCGCCGTCCGCCAGCGCGCCGCCCCACGTATCGAAGATCATCACGGCCTGCGCGCCCGCTTCGATCTGCGCGTTCAGGTACGCGGCCACCGCCTGCGCGTTCACGTCGAGGATCCGGTGCATCAGGTCGGGGCGCGAATACGCCATCGACTTCACCGTGCGGAAATCGTCCGACCCGCCGCCTTCGACCATGTAGCACGCGAGTGTCCACGGGCTGCCCGAAAAGCCGATCAGCGGCACGCGCTGGCGGCCCTGACCGTCGGTGAGCGCGCGGCGAATCTCGCGCACGGCGCCCGTCACGTAGCCGAGCGTTTCCTCGATGTCCGGCACCGCGAGCTTCGCGACGTCGGCCTCGGTGCGCACCGGATGCGCGAACTTCGGCCCTTCGCCGACCTGGAAGTCGAGGCCGAGCCCCATCGCGTCCGGAATCGTCAGGATGTCGGAGAACAGGATCGCGGCGTCGAGCGGAAAACGCTCGAGCGGCTGCAGCGTCACTTCGGTCGCGTAGTCGGGATTCTTCGCGAGACCGAGGAAGCTGCCGGCGCGCGCGCGCGTCGCGTTGTATTCGGGCAGGTAGCGGCCGGCCTGGCGCATCAGCCAGATCGGCGTGTAGTCGGTCGGCTCGCGCAGAAGCGCACGCAGGAAGGTGTCGTTGAGCAGGGTATGGGCCACGGTAGGAGCGACGATGCGAGGGCAAAGCGGCATTTTACCGGACAGCCGCCACAGGGCTGCGTATGCCGACGCGATGGCGGCCATATGACGCGCGCGATGGCTCCGTTATGATCGGACGCTCATATCGAACGAAACCAAGGAGGAGACCGATGAAGACATTCGCCACGCTCGCCGCGGCCGCGCTGCTGTGCTGCGCCGACGCGCATGCGCAGACCGGCGCGGGCGCCGCCACCGCCGCACCGGGCGCCGGCTCGCGGCTCGACGACGTGCTCGCGCGCGGCACGCTGCGCGTGTGCACGACGGGCGACTACAAGCCGTATTCGTACTACCGTGCGGACGGCCGCTTCGAGGGCATCGACATCGACATGGCCGAATCGCTCGCGAAATCGCTGGGCGTGAAGACCGACTACGTGAAGACGAGCTGGCCGAACCTGACCGGCGACTTCGTCGCGAAATGCGACATCGCGGTGGGCGGCGTGTCGACGACGCTCGAGCGCCAGAAGCGCGCGTTCTTCACGCAGCCGTACGTCGTGGACGGCAAGACGCCGATCGTGCGCTGCGCGGACGCCGGCAAATACCAGACCGTCGCACAGATCGACCGGCCGGAAACGCGCGTGATCGTGAACCCGGGCGGCACCAACGAGCGTTTCGCGAAGCAATATTTCACGCACGCGAACCTCACCGTCTATCCGGACAACGTAACGATCTTCAAACAGATCCTCGCGGGCAAGGCGGACGTGATGGTGACGGATGCGTCCGAGACGCTGCTGCAGCAAAAGCTGAATCCGGGCCTGTGCTCGGTGCATCCGGACAAGCCGTTCCAGTTCGGCGAGAAGGCGTACATGGTGCCGCGCGGCGACGTCGCGTTCCAGCAGTACGTCGATCAATGGCTGCATCTCGCGCTGTCGACCGGCGAATACCAGGCGATTTCGGACAAGTGGCTGAAGTAAGCGGGTGCGCGCACGGCGGCCGATAGCGGGCACCGACCCCGCGGCCGCAGCCCGCGAAAGTCGCTGCGCGGCGGCGGCCGAAGCGCCGCCGTTACACTTCGACGCCGCGTGCCGGCACCCGCAAAATCGGCCCGAAGCCACCAAATTGGCCGAACGGCCGACTTCCGCGCAGGCCAATCACGTTTCAAAATCTTTCTGACGAATGAATCGTCATGCGCGGTATCGGCCGAATCGCGCATTTTCTCGCGTACGAATCGGCAGTTCGTCGAGCCTGATACGCATGAAAAACGCATCGTGCGCATGCGCTGAAAACGCTACGGAAAATATGAGTAAAAATGACCTTTTTCAGGCCCTCAAAAACAGCAAAAAATCCCGGAAAGCCTTATCTGGCGGGCGTTACAACCTGAAACACTTTGTTACCGCGAGGGGTCATTAATTCGCCCACAATGGCCTCAACGGTTTCAACACGGATGCGGTCTCGTGTGCCAAGTGTGAGCGGACGCGAAGCGCTGCGAGCCAGTCGGTCACGTACCGAAGCCCTTCCCAGGGGCATCCCTGTTGGAGTCGTTTCCGGCCCCCCGCCGGACTCGGTTTCATCTTTGGTCTCCTCGCGCTAACCCCGTAGCGTGTGGTTTTTAGCGGGCTAATAAGCCCGCTTTTTTTCGTCCATCGAAAGCGCAACGGCCCGCAGGCCGCCGCGTTTTTCCTGCCGCCATGCCGCGCTACGCGGTCTTCTGCACGTTGAGCTTGAGCTCCTCGATCATCCGGTCGCGCATCACGAACTTCTGCACCTTGCCCGTCACCGTCATCGGCAGTTCGTCGACGAAGCGGATGTAGCGCGGGATCTTGTAATGCGCGATCTGCCCCTGGCAGAACGCACGCACGTCGTCCTCGGTCATCTGCTCGTCCGCGCGCAGCACGATCCACGCGCACAGCTCCTCGCCGTACTTCGCATCGGGCACGCCGAATACCTGCGCGCTCTGAATCTTCGGATGCCGAAACAGGAATTCCTCGATCTCGCGCGGATAGACGTTCTCGCCGCCGCGGATCACCATGTCCTTCAGCCGGCCGACGATGTTGCAGTAGCCGTCCGCATCGAGCGTCGCGAGGTCGCCCGTGTGCATCCAGCCATCCACCAGCACCTCGCGCGTCTTCGCGTCGTCGTCCCAGTAGCCGAGCATCACCGAATAGCCCTTCGTGCACAGCTCGCCCGTCGCGCCGACCGGCACGATGGCGCCGCTCGGATCGACGACCTTCACCTCCAGATGCGGCTGGATGCGTCCGACCGTCGTCGTGCGCTTCTCGAGCGGATCGTCGGTCGAGCTCTGGAACGACACGGGGCTCGTTTCCGTCATTCCGTACGCGATCGTGATTTCCGACAGGTGCATCTGCGACACGACGCGCTTCATCGTCTCGATCGGGCACGGCGAGCCGGCCATGATCCCGGTGCGCAGCGTCGACAGGTCGAATGTCGGGAACGACGGATGATCGAGCTCGGCGATGAACATCGTCGGCACGCCGTGCAGCGCGGTGCAGCGTTCGTCGGCCACCGCCGCGAGCGTCGCAACCGGGTCGAACGCTTCGCCGGGGAACACCATCGCCGCGCCCTTCGACACGCAGGCGAGCACCGCGAGCACCATCCCGAAGCAGTGATACAGCGGCACCGGGATGCACAGCGTGTCCTGCTCGGTGAAACGCATCGCCGTCGCGATCGAGCGCCCGTTGTTGACGACGTTGCGATGCGTGAGCGTCGCGCCCTTCGGGCTGCCCGTCGTGCCGCTCGTGAACTGGATGTTGATCGGTTCGTTGGCCGTGAGCGTCGCGCCGATCGCATCGAGCAACGCGGGATCGACGGCCTGGCGGCCGCGCGCCATCAGGTCCGCGAAGCGGAACATGCCGGCCGGCGCGGCGTCGCCCATCGACACGACCGTGCGCAGGCTCGGCACGCGCGCCGCATGCAGGTCGCCCGGCGTCGCGGTCGCGAGCTCCGGCGCAATGGTCTGCAGCATCTCGACGTACGCGGATGTCTTGAAGCGCTCGGCGGCGATCACGGCCTTGCAATCGACCTTGTTCAGCGCGTATTCGAGCTCCGACAGCCGGTAGGCCGGATTGATGTTGACGAGCACCGCGCCGATCCGCGCGGTCGCGAACTGCGTGAGCAGCCATTCGCTGCGGTTCGGCGACCAGATGCCGACGCGGTCGCCCTTCACGATGCCGAGCGAAGCGAGGCCGGCCGCCAGCACGTCGACCTCGTTCGCGAACTCGCGCCAGGTCCAGCGCACCTGCTGCTCGCGGAACACGACGGCCGGTCGATCGGGAAAGCGGCCAGCCGTGTCGAGCAGGAACCGGCCGATCGTCGCTTCCGAGAGCGGCACGTCAGTCGTGCCGCGCACGTACGACAAGCCGTTTTCGGGCGCGATCAGCGCGCCCACGCCAAGGTCTGCTGCCATGAATGTCTCCGTCCTTTTTGTCTGATCGAGGCCCGGCACCTGTGCCGCCGCTGCCCCTGCCACCGGCACCGCGCGCCCAGGCCATATCGCGGATGATGCCCAGCTTCGCTGACGATACTCTGACATCAAACCCCGGCGCGCGGATGAAATAGCACGACCGGACGGAATGATCCGACCCGTAAAAAAACAGACGAAAACGACGGACGAAAAAAAAGCAGCCCGAAGGCTGCTTTCTTTCGCGGGATACGCGGCGCGGCTCAGTGCCGGCTGCGAATCTTCGCCAGACGCTGGATCGCCTCGAGCTGCGCCATCGCGGTCGCGAGCTCGGACTGCGCCTTCGCGAGGTCGAGATCCGACTTCGCGTTCTGCAGCGTTTCCTCGGCACGCTTGCGTGCTTCCTCGGCTTTCGCCGCGTCGAGGTCCTTGCCGCGGATCGCGGTATCGGCGAGCACCGTCACGGCACCCGGCTGCACTTCGAGAATGCCGCCCGCGACGAACACGAATTCGTCGTTGCCGCCCTCGACTTCGATGCGCACCGCACCCGGACGAATCCGCGTGATCAGCGGCGTGTGACCCGGCAGAATGCCCAGCTCACCCGTTTCGCCCGGCAGCGCGACGAATTTCGCCTCGCCCGAGAAGATCTGCTCTTCCGCGCTGACGACGTCTACTTTGATGGTTGCCATATGGACTCCTGTCGGCGAGAGCGAACGCCTTGCGGCGCCTGCCCTCGTCCCATGCACGGCGGATTGAGCGTGTTGCGGTCGGCGCGGCCAGCCTGGCTATCGGTCAATGAAGACCGACAACCCGACCCGCACGCGCCGTGCGACTCACTCGAATCCTTACGAGATCTTCTTGGCCTTTTCGAAGGCTTCGTCGATCGTGCCGACCATGTAGAACGCCTGTTCCGGCAGGTGGTCGCACTCGCCGTCGACGATCATCTTGAAGCCGCGGATCGTTTCCTTCAGCGGCACGTACTTGCCCGGCGAGCCCGTGAACACTTCAGCGACGTGGAACGGCTGCGACAGGAAACGCTGGATCTTACGAGCGCGCGCGACCGACAGCTTGTCTTCCGGCGACAGTTCGTCCATACCCAGAATCGCGATGATGTCGCGCAGTTCCTTGTAGCGCTGCAGCGTCTGCTGAACGCGACGGGTGATCGAGTAGTGCTCTTCACCGATCACGTTCGGGTCGATCTGGCGCGACGTCGAGTCGAGCGGGTCGACCGCCGGGTAGATACCCAGCGAAGCGATGTCACGCGACAGAACGACGGTTGCGTCCAGGTGGCCGAAGGTCGTAGCCGGCGACGGGTCGGTCAAGTCATCCGCAGGGACGTACACGGCCTGAACCGACGTAATCGAGCCCTTCTTGGTCGACGTGATGCGCTCTTGCAGCTTGCCCATTTCTTCAGCCAGCGTCGGCTGATAGCCCACTGCCGACGGCATACGGCCGAGCAGTGCCGACACTTCGGTACCGGCCAGCGTGAAACGGTAGATGTTGTCGACGAAGAACAGCACGTCGAGGCCTTCGTCACGGAAGTGCTCAGCCATCGTCAGGCCGGTCAGCGCGACGCGCAGACGGTTGCCCGGCGGCTCGTTCATCTGGCCGTACACCAGCGCGACCTTGTCGAGAACGTTCGAGTCCTTCATTTCGTGGTAGAAGTCGTTCCCTTCACGGGTACGCTCGCCCACGCCCGCGAACACGGAGTAACCGCCGTGTTCCTTCGCGATGTTGTTGATGAGCTCCATCATGTTGACGGTCTTGCCCACGCCAGCACCGCCGAACAGGCCAACCTTGCCGCCCTTTGCGAACGGGCAGATCAGGTCGATAACCTTGATACCCGTTTCGAGCAGTTCGGTCGACGGCGACAGTTCGTCGAACGCCGGAGCCTTCTGGTGGATCGAACGCGTCACTTCGCTTTCGATCGGGCCAGCTTCGTCGATCGGACGGCCGAGCACGTCCATGATTCGGCCGAGGGTCGGCTTGCCGACCGGCACCGAGATCGGCTTTGCCGTGTTCTTCACGGTCAGGCCGCGGCGCAGGCCGTCGGATGCACCCAGACAAATGGTACGGACCACGCCGTCGCCCAGCTGTTGCTGGACTTCGAGCGTCAGTTCCGAGCCATCGAGAATGAGCGCGTCGTAGATCTTCGGCATGCTGTCGCGCGGGAATTCCACGTCGATAACGGCGCCGATGCACTGTACGATCTTGCCTTCTACCAAAGCAGCAGTACTCATCGCTTTTCCTTTAAATACCTGATTCTTTACTCGCGCAAAGGCGCAGTTGTCGTCCCGGGCGCGCGCTTAAACAGCGGCTGCGCCGCCGACGATCTCCGACAGTTCTTTCGTGATCGCGGCCTGACGGCTCTTGTTGTACACGAGCTGCAGTTCGCTGATCACCGTCTTCGCGTTGTCGGACGCGGCCTTCATCGCGACCATGCGCGCCGATTGCTCGGACGCCATGTTTTCCGCGACGGCCTGGTACACCAGCGCCTCGACGTAACGCACGAGCAGTTCGTCGACGACTGCCTGCGCGTCCGGCTCGTAGATGTAGTCCCACGACGTGGCCGGCGTACCGTCATCGGCTTCGAAGTGTTCCGACGACAGCGGCAGCAACTGCTCGATCACGGCTTCCTGCTTCATCGTGTTGACGAAGCGCGTGTAAGCGATATAAACCGCCGACAGCTTGCCTTCCGAGTACAGATCGAGCTGCGTCTTCACGGCGCCGATCAGCTTGTCCAGATGCGGGGTGTCGCCGAGGTGCACGACCTGCGACATCACCTTCGCGCCGAAGCGGTTCAGGAACCCGAGGCCCTTGCTACCGATCGCGGTGGCTTCGACCTTCTGGCCCTTCTCTTCCAGCTCCTTGAACTTCTGCACCGTCGCACGCAGCACGTTGGTGTTCAGACCACCGCACAGACCCTTGTCCGTCGTGACGAGGATGATGCCGGCCGTCTTCGCGCCTTCGTTCGCCACCATGAACGGGTGGCGGTACTCCGGGTTCGCGCGGCTCATGTGCGCAGCGATGGCACGGACCTTGTCCGCATACGGACGAGCGGCGCGCATGCGTTCCTGCGCGCGACGCATCTTCGATGCGGCCACCATCTCCATCGCCTTCGTGATCTTGCGCGTGTTCTGCACGCTCTTGATCTTGCCGCGAATTTCCTTCATTCCAGCCATAGCTTGCTCCTTGACCGAAGCGGCGCGGGTGCATCAGCACCCGCGCGGCCTCAGTGTGTCACTCGCGGATCAATAGGCACCGGACTTCTTGAAGGATTCGATCGCCGAGCGCAGTGCGCCTTCGTCGTCCTTCGAGAGATCCTTGGTGTCTTCGATGCGCTTGATGAGGTCAGCGTGGCTGGTCTTCAGGTTTTCGCGCAGGCCCTTCTCGAACGACAGCACTTGCTTGACGTCGAGGTCGTCGAGGTAGCCGTTGTTTGCGGCGTACAGCGACACGGCCAGTTCCCACACCTGCAGCGGCTGGTACTGCGGCTGCTTCAGCAGTTCCGTCACGCGGCGGCCGCGCTCGAGCTGCTTGCGGGTCGCTTCGTCGAGGTCCGATGCGAACTGGGCGAATGCTGCCAGTTCACGATACTGCGCGAGGTCGGTACGGATACCGCCCGACAGCTTCTTCACGACCTTCGTCTGCGCAGCGCCACCGACTCGCGACACCGACACGCCGGCGTTGATTGCCGGGCGGATGCCTGCGTTGAACAGGTCGGTTTCCAGGAAGATCTGGCCGTCGGTAATCGAGATCACGTTCGTCGGAACGAACGCGGTCACGTCGCCAGCCTGCGTTTCGATGACCGGCAGTGCCGTCAGCGAGCCGCTCTTGCCCTTCACTTCGCCGTTCGTGAACTTCTCGACGTACTCTTCCGACACGCGAGCAGCACGCTCGAGCAGACGCGAGTGGAGATAGAACACGTCGCCCGGGTAAGCTTCACGGCCCGGCGGGCGGCGCAGCAGCAGCGAGATCTGACGGTATGCCCAGGCTTGCTTGGTCAAGTCGTCGTAAATGATCAGCGCGTCTTGGCCGCGGTCGCGGAAGTATTCGCCCATCGTGCAGCCGGCGTACGGTGCGAGGTACTGCATCGCTGCCGAATCCGAAGCCGAAGCGGCGACGACGATCGTGTATTCCATCGCGCCCGTTTCTTCGAGCTTGCGAACCACGTTCATGATCGACGAAGCCTTCTGGCCGATCGCGACGTAGATACAGATCAGGTCCTTGCCCTTCTGGTTGATGATCGCGTCGAGCGCCACTGCGGTCTTGCCGCACTGACGGTCGCCGATGATCAGCTCACGCTGGCCACGGCCGATCGGCACCATTGCGTCGATCGACTTGATGCCCGTCTGCACCGGCTGCGACACCGACTTACGCCAGATCACGCCCGGGGCGATCTTTTCGATCGCGTCGGTCAGCTTTGCGTTGACCGGGCCCTTGCCGTCGATCGGGTTGCCGAGCGCATCGACCACGCGGCCGACGAGTTCCGGACCAACCGGGACTTCCAGAATGCGGCCCGTCGTCTTGACGATGTCGCCTTCCGAGATGTGTTCGTATTCGCCGAGAATCACCGCGCCGACCGAGTCGCGCTCGAGGTTCAGCGCGAGGCCGAACGTGTTGCCCGGAAACTCGAGCATTTCGCCCTGCATCACGTCCGACAGGCCGTGGATACGCACGATACCGTCGGTCACGGAGATCACGGTGCCCTGGTTGCGAACGTCTGCGCTCGCTTCAAGGCCCTGGATCCGGCTCTTGATCAGCTCGCTGATCTCAGAGGGATTGAGTTGCATTATTCGCTCCTGATAGTCAATTCTGTTGCGTGCCGGCGTGGCGCTCAGGCGGTCAACGCAGCCTGCATCGATGCGAGACGCGCGCGAACCGAGGTGTCGAGCACTTCGTCGCCGACCGTCACGCGCACGCCGCCGATCAGCGACGAATCGACTGCGATCGTCGGTTTCAGCTTGCGCTTGAACTTGCGTTCGAGGCCCGAGACGAGACTCTCGAGATCCGCGCCGTTCAGCGGGAACGCGCTCACGATCTCGGCGTCGGCTGCACCTTCACGTTCGTTCTTGAGCGCCTCGAACTGCTCGGCGATTTCCGGCAGCAGCGCGATGCGATGATTGTCGACCAGCATCTGCACGAAGTTCTTCGCTTCGGCGCCAGCCGCGAGCGGCGACTTCACCGCAGCAAGCAGCAACTCGGCTACTTGCGTGCGCGTCACCTTCGGGCTCGACGCGACCGACAGCACTTCCGGCAGACGCGCAACCTGGGCCAGCTCTTGCACGAGCGTGGACCAGGCGGCGATGTCACCGCCCTCGGCCACGCGGAACAGCGCTTCTGCGTAAGGGCGGGCGATGGTTGCAAGTTCGGCCATGATCAGAGCTCGGCTTTCAGTTGATTCAGCAGTTGGGCGTGGGCCGTTTGATCGACTTCGCGCTTCAGGATCTGCTCGGCGCCCTTCACGGCCAGCGTAGCGACTTCGCCACGCAGCGCTTCGCGCGCCTTCACGATTTGCTGTTCTGCTTCCGCCTTCGCCTGGGCGATGATGCGGGCGGCTTCAGCCTGGGCGTTGGACTTGATTTCCTCGGCGACCGCCTGGGCACGCTTTTCAGCGTCGGCGATGCGCTGCTGGCCGTCATTGCGGGCCTGCGCGAGTTCCTGGTCCACGCGCTTGTGCGCGGCGTCGAGTTCTGCCTTGCCCTTCTCGGCGGCGGCGAGGCCGTCGGCGATCTTCTTCGAACGTTCGTCGAGGGCGTTGATCAACGGCGGCCACACGAATTTCATCGTGAACCACGCGAGGACCAGGAACACGACCATTTGCGCAAACAGAGTTGCGTTGAGATTCACGGTGTTTCCTTATCTGCTATTCCGGAAAAATGAAACGGTAAGGCGCTCATCGAGTTGCATTCGATCAGCGCCCCAAGTCTCCGTTCCGCCCTGCGCCGGCTTGCGCCGGACGCATATTTCCGAGGAACCTTAGCCTGCGACGAGCTTCGACAGGAGCGGGTTCGCGAACGCGAACAGCATTGCAACACCCACGCCGATCAGGAATGCCGCGTCGATCAGACCAGCCAGCAGGAACATCTTCGTTTGCAGCGGGTTGATGAGTTCCGGCTGACGTGCGCAGGCTTCGATGTACTTACCACCCATCAGCGCGATACCGATACAGGCGCCGATTGCACCCAGGCCGATGATGATGCCGATACCGATGGCGGTCAGACCCTGGATGTTGGCGATGTAAGCTTGCATGATCACTCCTTTGTGAAAAGACTTGGAACTGAGATTTAAAAAACTAAAACGGAAACTCTTTCTTGCACGCCGCGCTTAGTGCTTGTCGTGCGCCTGGCCGAGATACACCAGCGTCAGCATCATGAAAATGAATGCCTGCAACAGAACAATCAGAATGTGGAAGATTGCCCAGACGCTGCCCGCGATCACGTGGCCAACGAAGCCGAGGAACGTTGCGTCGCCACCGAAGCTCCACATGCTGCCGAGCAGGGCGATCAACAGGAACAACAGCTCACCCGCGTACATGTTGCCGAACAGTCGCATACCGAGGGAGACGGTCTTCGCGAGATATTCGACGATGTTGAGCGCGAGGTTCGGGATCCACAGCAGCGGGTGGGCGCCAAACGGTGCCGACAGCAGCTCATGCACAAAGCCGCCCGCGCCCTTGATCTTGATGCTGTAGTAGATCATCAGGACGAACACGCCGAGCGCGATGCCGAGCGTGCCGTTCAGGTCGGCCGTCGGGACGATGCGATGGTGGGAAATCACGTCCGACAGACCGAGCAGGCCGATCACGCGGCCCGGCAGGTCGACCGGGAGGAAGTCGAGGGAGTTCATCAGCGCGACCCACACGAACACCGTGAGCGCGAGCGGAGCGATGAAGGTACGATTGCCGTGAACGATGGCCTTCGATTGGTCTTCGACCATCTCGACGAGCATCTCGATCGCGCACTGGAAACGGCCCGGCACGCCCGACGTCGCCTTGCGGGCGGCCAGACGCAGCACGAGGATCGTCACGATGCCGCAAACGATCGACCAGAACAGCGTGTCGATATTCCAGACGTGAATGTCGAAAATCGACGTCTGATGCGAGGTGGAGAAATTCTGCAAGTGGTGCGCAATGTACTCGGACGGATCCGGACCGCGCGTGCCTTCGCTAGCTGCCATATCGTTAATGCCACCCAAATTGTCGAAAATCGTTTTGCCAGTTCCGCAACACGCTATTGCGGGAACGGGCCGGTGCGGTTCGTTGTCGAAACCACACGCTGCTTGTTCCTTACCGCCAGGCCAGCGCGATCCAGTACGTCTTCAGCACGACGAGGTACGTGACGAGGAACGGCACCCAGTGCACGCCGGACCAGCCGAACGCCACTGCAGTGAACATCCCGATCGTCAGAGCGAGTTTCAGGGCTTCGCCCATCACCCAGCTCATCACGGTGGCCGAGCCACCTGCCTTCAGTCGTGCCACGAAAACCGCACTGGGCACCCAGCCGATCGCTCCGCCCAGAAACGCGGATTGCGCAGCGGCGCCCGGCGACTTCGAAAACAGCCACCACGCCAGCGTTGCAACCAGGGACAGAACCACTTGCGCGATTACCACCTTATAGGGGGTTACGCGCGAGGGCTTGCTCACGTTCGGGCCGAACAGCTTTTCGGCTTCTGCCCGTGTAAGCGGAACGATGTTGTTATCTTGTTGCTCGGCATCCCAGTCATCATCGAATTCGCGCCGCTCGCCGGCCGCTGAAGCGGTGCGTTGCGTGCGCTGATCATCGTGCCTGTCGTCCGGCGCCTGACCCGCCATCGCAATCTTCCGCAAAATCCTTGAACCCGGCCCCAAGCTTTCTGAAAGCTTTCAGGGGTGCCTAGCTAACAAATCCGGGCGATTGTAAGCGATAGTTGCAAGTGATTCAAGGCTTTAGACGCGACAAAAACCAGCGTAAAACGTCACCTCATGATGTGAAAAAACCTGCGATTCGACGACGTACGATGACAGTTGTAAGGTCGCTTTTTTGCACCGGTATTTCTTGCTCGAAAAAATCCGGCGTCGATGAAATGGCGAGGAAGCGATGCCCGCTGCGGGCGCTGGCGGGGCGGCACGATCGCCAGCCAAAAACCATGCTGTGACGCGGCTCCGGGCTCGCGCTTCGCGCGAAACGCCGAACAGACAAAACACTGTGGCCGCCAGCCGCATCGGATACGCGAAATCCCGACCGACGCTGGCGCGCGGATTTATCCAATCAGTTGTCATGCCACCACAGTCGATCGACTGTGGTTTGCCGCACTTATCCACAGCCCCGCAACCAGCGCGAATGCTGTGCCCCCCCCCCGCCACCCGAATGGCACGCCTGTGCCGCACGAACCCGCCTCGCTCAACCGTGAACGAGCAGCCACGCGCCGAGTGCCGCGCTGGCGAGCGCGAACGGAATCGAGACCAGGTGGAACGGCAACCACATGCGCGGCTCCTTCGCGAGACGCACCGCGATCAGGTTCGCAAGCGAGCCGATCGCGAAACCGAAACCGCCGACCGATACGCCGAATGCAAGCGCTCGCCAGTCATGCGTGAACTCCGACAGCAGGATCGCGGCCGGCACGTTGCTGATGCCCTGCGACAGCACGGCACCCGCCGCGAAGACGCGCAGCGGTGAGTCGAGACGTGCATGCGCAATCGCGTCATGGATGACGGGCAGCGCCGCCGCGCTGCGCAGCACGACGAACATCAGTACGAAGATCAGCAGCAGCAGCCAGTCGATCTTAAGGACTGCGTCACGTTTGATGGCAAGCAACACGATCGCGACGGCAAGCAGGCCCGGCAGCGGATGATGCGCATCGGCGAGCAGCACGAACGCCGCGAACAGCACCGCCGCGATCAGCGCGTGCATGCGCTGGACGGGAATGGCGACGACGTCGCCGGACAGATCGAGCGGCTTCGCGCGAAACGCGCACGCGGTCAGCACGAGCAGCAGCGCCATCAGTGCGATCGCGAGCGGCCCGAGCGTCACCACGAAGCGGCCGAACGACATGCCGCTCAATTGCCACAGGAAAAGATTCTGGGGATTGCCAAGCGGCGTCGCGACGGACCCCGCATTGACGGCCAGCGCGACGACGATCACGAGCCGCCGGAACGGCAGCGGTGTCAGCGCGCGCAGCGACACCATCAACGGCACGACGACGAACAACGCGACGTCGTTGGTGAGCCACATCGACAGCAACGCGGCGAACCCGACCAGCAGCATCGCGAGCCCGCGTTCGGAATGCACGTGATGCACGATCCGGTGCGCGAGCCACATCAGGCAGCCGGACAACTCGAGCGCCTTGGTCAGCATCAGCAGGCCCGCGAGCGTCGCGACCGTCTGCCAGTCGACCCGATCGGCCAATACGGAAAATGGTTGCGGACGCACCCATTGCAGCACAATCAGGCCAAGCGCGAGCACCGATAGCACGGGTTCCTGCGCAAGCCACCCCAACCACCGGCGTGGCGCCGGTGTGCCCGTCTCCTCCATGCGCCGCCCTTTATTCTTCGGTTGCGACGTTGCCGCGCAGCCGCACGAGAATGCCCTCGAGCGCGTCGAGGTTGCCGAAGTCGATCGTCACCTGCCCTCGCCCGCGGCGGCCGAGCTTGATCTTCACCGTCGACGCGAGCAGGTCGGACAACTCCTCTTCGAGACGGCGCGTATCGCGGCCGCCATCGTCCTTCGCGCGCGCCTTCACCGCCGGCGCTTCCTTCGTCGTGTGCGTAACGAGCTTCTCGGTCTCGCGCACCGACATGCGTTTGTTGACGACCTGATGGGCAAGCGTGATCTGCGTGGCCGCATCGACGGCGAGCAGCGCGCGTGCATGCCCCATGTCGAGATCGCCGGCCAGCAGCATCGTCTGCACCGGCGAAGCCAGGTTCAGCAGGCGCAGCAGGTTCGACACCGCGCTGCGCGAACGGCCGACCGATTCGGCTGCCTGTTCGTGCGTGAAACCGAACTCGTCGAGCAAGCGCTGGATACCGTGCGCTTCTTCAAGCGGGTTCAGGTCCTCGCGCTGGATGTTCTCGATCAGCGCCATCGCCGCGGCGGCCTGATCCGACACGTCCTTCACGAGCACCGGCACTTCATCGAGGCCCGCCAGGCGCGCCGCGCGGAAACGGCGCTCACCCGCAATGATCTCGTATTTATCTGACGAAATGGGTCGTACCAGGATCGGCTGCATCACGCCCTGCGCGCGAATGCTCGCCGCAAGCTCCTGCAGGCTGCCTTCGTCCATCCGCGTCCGCGGCTGGTACTTGCCGGCCTGCAGCTTGCCGAGCGCGAGCGTGTTCGGTGCCCCTTCGATCTTCACCGCTTCGGTGATATCGGCACTGCCGCCGAGCAGCGCTTCGAGGCCACGTCCCAAGCCCTTCTTCTTTGGTACCGCGTTCATGTCTTTCTTCCTCGCTTCGCTCATGTCCGGATCACGACACCTCGAACGCGCGAACGCGCTCGATCATCTCGGCACCGAACTGGAGATACGCTTGCGCACCGCGCGAGCTGCGGTCGAACACGACGCCCGGCAGCCCGTAACTCGGCGCTTCCGCCAGGCGTACGTTGCGCGGAATCACCGCGTCGAACACCTTGTCGCCGAAGTGCGCTTTCAGTTGATCGGAGACTTGCTGCTGCAGCGTGATGCGCGGATCGAACATCACGCGCAGCAAGCCGATGATCTTCAGGTCGCGATTCATGTTCGCGTGAACCTGCTTGATCGTGTTGACGAGATCCGACAACCCCTCCAGTGCGAAGTACTCGCACTGCATCGGGATCACGACGCCATGCGCCGCACACAGCCCGTTCAGCGTCAGCAGCGACAGCGTCGGCGGGCAGTCGATCAGCACGAAGTCGTAATCCTCGGCCACGCGCTCGAGGGCGGCTTTCAGCCTGCGCTCGCGGTTGTCGATGTTGATCAGTTCGATCTCGGCACCGGACAGCTCGCGGTTCGCGGGCAGCACGTCGTAGGTGACGCCTTCCGGGCGGATGCGCGCGTCGGTCACCGATACGCCGTCGACCAGCACTTCGTACACGGTCGCTTCGCAGGCAGCCTTGTCGATCCCGCTGCCCATCGTCGCGTTACCCTGCGGGTCGAGGTCGATCAGCAGGACTCGTTGCTCCTGCGCTGCAAGGCTTGCGGCGAGATTGACCGATGTCGTCGTCTTGCCGACGCCCCCCTTCTGGTTCGCAACGCAGAAGATCTTTGCCATCGTTGGTGTATTCCCTTTACCTTCAAACAAACGGCGCGCTACTGCGCGCCTTCCCTTCAATTCGCCTCGTCGACGGCTACTTCGATCAGATGCCGTTCGGCATCGAGCATCGGTACCGCCAACCGTATCGTCTGCTTGACGCGACTGCCTTCCGGCAACCGCGCAATCTCGTCGTCCGGATGGACACCCTTCATTGCCCAGATCGATCCGCCCGGCGCGACCAGATGTCGAGCAAGTTTAACGAAGTCGGACAGATCCGCGAAAGCGCGGGATACGATCATGTCGAATTTTTCTGGCACTTCGACACCCGGCTGCAGCGATTCGACCCGCCCCGTGACCACCGACAGGTTCGCGAGCTTCAGCTCCGCGCGCATCTGAGTCTGGAATGCAGACTTCTTCTGCACGATATCGTTCAGCGTGATCTGCCAGTCCGGCTCGACGATCGCCAGCACGATACCGGGCAACCCGCCGCCCGAGCCAACGTCGAGCACGCGGGCCGATGCACGGCCACGCAGATGCGAAACGATGGAGAGCGAATCGAGGATGTGCTGGATCAGCATCTGCTTCGGGTCGCGGATCGCGGTCAGGTTGTAGACCGCGTTCCACTTGCCGAGCAGCGCGACGTAGTCGAGCAGCTGATTGCGTTGTGCATCCGTCAGAGCAAGGTCGAGCGCCGTCGCGCCTTCGACGAGCATCTCTTCCAGTACGTCCCGATTAACCGCCGGCGCGCGACGCGCCGTCATTGTTGCGTCGGGACGGTGCCGTCCCCCTGCTCCGTTGCCGCTTCGGCAGTGCCATTACGACGGCCCAGGCCGCGGCGCTTCAAGTGCACCATCAGCAGCGAAATCGCCGCCGGCGTGACACCCGAGATACGCGACGCCTGCCCGATCGTTTCCGGCCGGAATTCGTTGAGCTTCTGGCTCACCTCGAACGACAGGCCGCGGACTTCGCGGTAGTCGATACCGTCCGGCAGGCGCGTGTTCTCGTTCGCATCGTTGCGCTCGATCTCCGATGCCTGACGCTCGATATAGCCCTGATACTTGATGCCGATCTCGACCTGCTCCTTGATCTGCTCGAGCAGCACCGGATCGTCAGCCAGCGGCTCCGCGGGGCCGCATTCGCCACCCCTCAGGCCGCACACGCCGTCGTAGCTGATGCCCGGACGGCGCAGCAGCTCGGCGAGGCTGTATTCGTGATCGATTGCCTTGCCGAGCAGCGCGGTCGCCTCTTCCGCCGGCAACGTCTTCGGCGTAACCCACGTCGACTTCAGGCGTTCGGTTTCACGTGAAACAGCGTCGCGCTTCCGGCTGAATGCGTCCCAGCGCGCGTCGTCGACGAGCCCCAGTTCGCGGCCGATCTCGGTCAGACGCATGTCCGCATTGTCTTCGCGCAGGCTCAGGCGATATTCAGCGCGGCTCGTGAACATCCGGTACGGCTCGGCCACACCGCGCGTCACGAGATCGTCGACCAGCACGCCAAGGTAGGCCTGGTCACGGCGCGGGCACCATGCGTCCTTCTCCTGCACGTAGCGACCCGCATTGAGGCCGGCCAGCAGACCCTGCGCGGCCGCTTCTTCATAGCCGGTCGTGCCGTTGATCTGGCCCGCAAAGAACAGCCCGTTGATCGCCTTCGTCTCGAGCGATGCCTTCAGCGCGCGCGGGTCGAAGTAGTCGTACTCGATCGCGTAGCCAGGGCGCAGGATATGCGCGTTCTCGAGGCCGCGCATCGAGTGCACGAGCTCGAGCTGGACGTCGAACGGCAGGCTCGTCGAGATCCCGTTCGGATAGAACTCGTTGGTCGTCAGCCCTTCCGGTTCCAGGAAGATCTGGTGCGATTCCTTCGATGCGAACCGGTGAATCTTGTCCTCGATCGACGGGCAATAGCGCGGCCCGACGCCTTCGATCACGCCTGTATACATAGGCGAACGGTCGAGGCCGCCGCGAATGATGTCGTGCGTGCGCTCGTTCGTGTGCGTGACCCAGCACGGCAGCTGCTGCGGATGCTGCTCCGCGCGGCCCAGGAACGAGAAGACGGGGATCGGATCGAGATCGCCCGGCTGTTCGTCCAGCTTCGAGAAATCGATCGAACGGCCATCGATACGCGGCGGCGTACCGGTCTTCAGGCGGCCCTGCGGCAGCTTCAGCTCCTTCAGGCGCGACGACAGCGACACGGCCGCCGGATCGCCTGCACGGCCGCCCGTGTAGTTGTTCAGGCCAACGTGGATCTTGCCGTCGAGGAATGTACCGGCGGTCAGCACGACCGCGCGGGCGCGGAAGCGGATGCCGATCTGCGTGACGGCGCCCACCACGCGGTCGCCTTCGACCATCAGGTCGTCGACGGCCTGCTGGAACAGCCAGAGGTTCGGCTGGTTCTCGAGCCGGTGGCGGATCGCGGCCTTGTACAGGATGCGATCGGCCTGTGCGCGCGTCGCACGCACAGCCGGACCCTTCGACGAATTGAGGATCCGAAACTGAATACCGCTCTCGTCGGTCGCGGCTGCCATTGCGCCGCCCAGCGCATCGACTTCCTTGACCAGATGGCCCTTGCCAATGCCGCCGATCGACGGATTGCAGCTCATCTGCCCAAGCGTTTCGATGTTATGGGTCAGCAGCAGTGTCTTTGCGCCCATACGGGCGGACGCCAGCGCGGCTTCCGTGCCGGCATGACCGCCACCGACAACGATGACGTCAAATTCTGTGGGAAAAAGCATGGTGGATTCCGTCCGCAGGACTGCGCACGAACCTATCTGAGAAATGTATGGGCCGAATTATAGCGGGTTCGCTTTTCACCCGAATGCCGTCCGATTGGTAGGGTCTGTGCATTTCGACGATTTTTCGGCATTGGACCGATGAATCTGTGGCTCAGAGCCCACTCAGGCAATGCTTCGAGCCCGCCCGCCGCACATCGTTGCGCCTGTGCAGAGATCCAGTTGTCCGGAGATTTCACGTGAAACATACAACCCGTTCGAGGCCTGTGCCCCACCCGACACCCCGGACGAAATACTCTGTGCAACCACACCCACCCTCTTCCTCACAGAATTTCCGTCGGTTCGCTAGACAGTTATCCCCTGTGGCGCGACACATCGTCGGCCGGTGGAACGAGTGGCCAACTCCGAACGACAAACCGGATCGCCATCTGCACTGTGGATACCTTCACTCATCGCCACTGCACAGAGCTTTTGACTGTTCCTCCGGTACTTATCCCCTGGTTGTTAACCGTCGATGTATCGGAGTCAGATCTCAACCCTAAAACAAAAGCGGCGTGTTTCACGTGAAACACGCCGCCCGATTCCAGCCAACCGCTCCACCGATCAAGCCGTTTTCTTCGCCAACCCAAGGTACGTTTCGATGACGCGCGGATTCTGTGCGAGCTCGGCCGCCGGCCCTTCCAGCGCAAACTCGCCCGTCTCCAGCACATAGCCGTAGTCGGAGATCTGCAGCGCAGCCCGCGCATTCTGCTCGATCAGCAGCGTCGCCACGCCCGTGCCGCGCAACGCGCTGATGATATGAAAGATCTCCTTCACGATCAGCGGCGCCAGCCCGAGGCTCGGCTCGTCGAGCATCAGCAGGTCGGGCTTGCCCATCAGCGCGCGGCCAACTGCGAGCATCTGCCGCTCGCCGCCAGACAGCGTGCCGGCCGCCTGCTTGCGCCGCTCCTTCAGCCGCGGAAACAGCGCGAACACGTGATCGAGCTGGTCGAGGAAATTCGCTTCGCCGGCCTGCTTGCGCCGATACGCGCCCAGCACGAGGTTGTCTTCGACCGTCATCGTGCTGAACAGCTCACGCTTTTCCGGTACAAGGCACATCCCGCGTGCGACACGCTGCTCGACCGGCAATGCGCCGACGTCGTGACCGCGATACACGACCGCGCCCGACGCGTGCCCGTTCACCGGCAGCGCGCCCATGATCGCGTTCAGCAGCGTCGATTTGCCGGCGCCATTCGGGCCGATCACGCTGACGATCTGCCCCGCGCCGACCTTGATTGCCGCTCCATGCAGCGCCTCCACCTTCCCGTACCGCACCGCCAGCCCGCGCACTTCGAGAATCGGCATCGTCGTGTCCGTCATCACTCCACCCCGCCCAGATACGCTTCGAGCACCGCCGGATCCTGCTGCACGTCCTGCGGCAGCCCTTCCGCGATCCGCGTGCCGAACTCCATCACCACCAGCCGGTCGGTGAGATTCATCACGAAATCCATGTCGTGTTCCACGAGCAACACGCTCATGCCTTCCGTCTTCAGCCGGCGCAGCAGGTCGGCGAGTTGCTGTTTCTCCTGGTAGCGCAGCCCGGCGGCCGGCTCGTCGAGCAGCAGCAGCGTCGGGTCGCAGCACAGCGCGCGCGCGATTTCGAGAATCCGCTGCTGGCCCAGCGCGAGGCTGCCCGCTTCGTCGTACATGTGCTTTTCGAGCCCGACACGGCGGATCTGACGTGCGGCCTCGGCCAGCAACTGCGCTTCCTCATGGCCATTGAGCCGCGCAACGCTGCGCCACACGCCGGTATGGCCACGCAGGTGCGCACCGATCGCGACGTTCTCGAGCACCGTCATCGCCGGCAACAGCTTCACGTGCTGGAACGTCCGGCCGATGCCGCGGCGGACGATCTGGCGCGATGTCAGCCCGTCGATGCGCTCGCCACGGAACGTGATCGTGCCGCCCGTCGGCTTCAGCACACCCGTCACGAGATTGAACGTGGTCGACTTGCCGGCGCCGTTCGGGCCGATCAGCCCAATGATCTGCCCCGCTTTCACGTCGAAGCTGACGTCGTTGACGGCCACGAGCCCGCCGAACTGCTTGCGCGCGTTGTCGACGACGAGCAGCGGCTCGCCGGCCGCCGGCTTCGCGCGTTGCGGCAGCGGATCGGCGTGCTCGGGCACATGCGCACGCGGCCCGCGCGGGAACAGCCTGGCGACGAACGGCCACACGCCCTGGCGCGCGTACTGCAGCAGCAACACCATCAACACGCCGAACACGATGATCTCGAAGTTGCCTTCCGACCCAAGCAGCTTCGGCAGCAGCGTCTGCAGGTAGTCCTGCAGCACGGTCAGGATCGCCGCGCCGAGCACCGCGCCCCACACGTGCGACACGCCGCCGACCACGGCCATGAACAGGAACTCGATCCCGTGGTTCAGCCCGAACGGGGTCGGGTTCACCGCACGCTGCAGGTGCGCGTACAGGAAGCCCGAGACGGCCGCGAGCACCGCCGCGTAGACGAAGATCACGACGCGCATCCACGCGGTGTTCACGCCCATCGCCTCGGCCATCACGCCGCCGCCGCGCAGCGCGCGGATCGCCCGGCCCGGACGGCTGTTCAGCAGGTTCTGCACCGACACGATCGCGGCCAGCACGACCGCCCAGATCAGGAAATACAGGCTGCGGCCACTTTCGAGCGCGATGCCGAACAGGTTCAGCGCCGGAATCCCGTTGATCCCATCGTACTTGCCGAGCAGTTCGAGGTTGCCGAACAGGTAGAACAGCGCGAGGCCCCACGCGATCGTGCCGAGCGGCAGGAAGTGGCCGGACAGCCGCATCGTGACCGCGCCGAGCACGAGCGCGACGAGCGCCGTCAGCACGACACCGACGATCAGCGCGAGCCACGGCGACACGCCGTAGCGCGTCGTCAGGAGCGCGGTTGCATACGCGCCGATGCCGACGAACGCGGCCTGCCCGAAGCTCGTCATCCCGCCGACACCCGTGAGCAGCACGAGCCCGATCGCGACGATCGCGTAGAGGCCGATGTAGTTCAGCAGCGTGATCCAGTATTCGGGCACCTGCAGCGCGCCGGGCAGCACCGGCAGCGCGAACAGCACCACGAGAAACACCCAGAAGGTCTTGTTGCGTACCATCGTCTTCATCGTGTCACTCCTCTTCCTCTTCCGCGTGCGGCGTCGCGAAGCTCCGCCACAGCAGCACCGGAATGATCAGCGTGAACACGATCACCTCCTTGTAGGCGCTCGCCCAGAACGACGAATACGATTCGAGCACGCCGACAAGCAGCGAGCCGGCGGCCGCGAGCGGATAGCTGACGAGCCCGCCGATGATCGCGCCGACGAAACCCTTCAGGCCGATCAGGAAGCCCGAGTCGTAGTAGATCGTCGTCAGCGGGCCGACGAGGATCCCGGACAGCACGCCGAGCCCCGCCGCGAACGTGAACGCGAGCCGCCCTGCCTCGGTCGTGCCGATGCCGACGAGCCGCGCGCCGAGCCGGTTCACCGACGTCGCGCGCAGCGCCTTGCCGGCGATCGTGCGGCCGAAGTACACGTAGAGCGCGCCGATCAGCACGAGCGCCGTCACGACCACCAGGATGCTCTGCACCGACACGGTCATGCTGCCGATCGACAGCGACGCATCCGAGAAGCCGTTGGTGCGCGAGCCCTCCGCGCCGAACATCACGAGCCCGAGGCCGACCATCGCGAAGTGGACGGCGACCGACACGATCAGCAGCAGCAGCGTCGTGCCTTCGGCGATCGGCTGGTACACGAGCCGGTAGACGAACGGTCCCATCGGCACGACGATCGCGAGCGTCAGTGCGATCTGCGCGAGCATCGGCAGCGGCTGCGCGGCAAAGCTGCGCGTGATCGCGAACACCGCGAGCGGCAGCAGGACGTAGCGGCTGCCGAGTGTCGCAAGCGTGCGGCCGAGCTGATGACGCCGCTCGCGATGCCGGATCAGGCCGCCGACTTCGAGCAGGAAGCACGCGATGCCCATCACGAACAGCAGCCAGCAGGTGGCGGGAAATTTCTGCGCCTGCAACGCGGCAAGCGTCAGCGCACCGTAGGCGACGAATTCGCCCTGGGGAATGAAGATCACCCGCGTGACGGAAAACACCAGCACGAGCGCCAGCGACAGCAATGCGTAAATGGCGCCGGTCGTGATGCCGTCTTGCGCGAGGATCGCTGCAATCGAGAGATCCATACGTTTCGTGTATCGAGAATGCTGCGGAGAAACGGAAGACGGGAACGGCCGGGGCGCGGGCGGCAAGGTCGACGCGTCGGGCGCCCTGCTGGCGGCCCCGGTGGTTCCAGGCGGCATGGGCGCGGCCCGTCAGGCCCGGCACCCTGCCGACGGCATGCACGACGCCATTTGCGCCGCGCACGCCGGTTTCACGTGATGCTTACTCGGCCTGCAGCTTCCACTTGCCGTCGACGATCTGCACCATCACGCGCGCACGCGTGTCGAAGCCGTTGTGGTCGGTCGGCGTCATGTTGATCACGCCGTGCGACACGGGCAGGTCCTTCACGCTCTCGATCGACGCGCGCAGCGCCTCGCGGAACGCCTCGGTGCCCGGCTGGCCCTTCTTCAGCGCTTCCGGAATCGCACGCTGCAGCAGCAGCCCGGCATCCCACGCATGGCCACCGAACGTCGCCAGCGAGCCCGCGCCGTACGCCTTCTCGTACGCAGCCTTGTAGCCGAGCGCCGGCTTCTTCACCGGATTCGAATCGGGCAGCTGGTCGGTCACGAGCACGGGGCCGGCCGGCAGGATCTCGCCTTCGCAGTCCTTGCCGCACACGCGCAGGAAGTCGTTGTTCGCGACGCCGTGCGTCTGGTACACCTTGCCCTTGTAGCCGCGCTCCTTCAGCGTCTTCGCCGGCAGCGCCGCCGGCGTACCCGAACCGGCGATCAGCACCGCATCGGGATTCGAGCCCATCAGCTTCAGCACCTGCCCCATCACCGACGCGTCGGTGCGGTTGTAGCGCTCGTTCGACACCACCTTCAGGCCGTTCTTCGCAGCCGCCGCGTCGAACGTTTTGTACCAGCTGTCGCCGTACGCGTCCGCGAAGCCGATGAAGCCGACCGTCTTCACGCCGTGCTTCGCCATGTAGCCGGCGATCGCGTCGGCCATCAACTGGTCGTTCTGCGGCACCTTGAACATCCATGCGCGTTTCGCGTCCATCGGCGCGATGATCTGGGCGCTCGCCGCGAGCGAGATCGTCGGCGTCTTGCCCTGCGATACAGGGTCGAGCATCGCGAGCGAATTCGGCGTGACGGACGAGCCGATGATCGCGTCGACGTGGTCTTCATCGATCAGCTTGCGCACGTTCTGCACCGCGCGGCTCGTGTCGGAAGCGTCGTCGAGCACGATGTATTGCACGCTCTTGCCCGCGATCTCCTTCGGCAGCAGCGCGATCGTGTTCTTTTCCGGAATCCCGAGCGACGCGGCCGGCCCGGTGGCCGACAGCGTCACGCCGATCTTCACCTGTGCCGACGCCGTTGCCGCCGCGCACACGAGGCCCGCGGCGAGCACGGCCTCCATCCATCGATTCATCTTCATTTACGTTGTCTCCAAACGCTGCTCGAAAAAGCCACGGGTCGCTCGGGCGGCTCCCGGCCCCCAAAAACAAGTTAATAATTTAACTATCTCGTCTTGCCACGCCTACGCTCGTTTTCCCGTGAAACGCCGCATCCGCGACGGCGCCCGGACGGCACCGCGCAAGCATGCGCCGGCTGCCGGTCGACACGGTCGTTCGACCGTCACGATGCGCAGCAGCGGTGTCGTCTGGATGAAGGAAGTGGAGAAATGCGGAATCGTGCGGGCGCTCGATGCATGCGCAACGATCAAGGCAACGCGCGTCGATCCGGCCTGATGCGGCCGGGCCCACGAGCGGCGCACGATCGGAAAGCCGGCCGCTCATGCGCGTGCAGATGTGAAGTCCGATACGGATGCGCGCGCAACGACCGGCGATGGCGCCGGAACGCGCCTACAGCCCGCAGAACGGCTCGAGAAGGCCACGGCAACGACTGGCCCACCCCACGACGAACGAACGGCACCAGCCGCCCTTCCTGCCCCGATCCATCGTCCTGCGCTGCTCATCCAACCGTACTCCCTCTTCTGCATTCTGCTTGTAGGAGAACTGCCGACCGATTTTCCCGACCGAGCGGTCGGCGAAAGCTGAGTGTAACGGACGCGTTTTGCGCACGCCAACCGGGTTAGCCCGAACGGCTGGTGCGCGGTTGCGCATCGTCTGCGAGCGGATAGCGGGAAATGGGAAAACGGGGGGACGCGGCGAAGCGCGGAAGAAGCGCGGTGCGAACGCAAGCGCGGAAGACGGCCACTGCGCTGGCCGATGCACCATCGGCGGAAATCCGTGCACGCAAATGAAAAAGCGCTGTTGGATTCCGTCCAACAGCGCTTTGGGGTCCGGGCACTTTGTGCCTCGATTGTCTCCTCGTTCTCCACCTGCAAATTCGTTTCGCGGTGCATCAGAACTAGGACGAAGATTAAAGGACCTTTCACACTGCGACAACTTAGCATTTACCCCTATGGTGCATCGCCGCACGAAAATGGGGCACCAGCCTGCCGCGTGGCGCCGGCCCGAGCCCGCTGCGACGCCCTTCCGGAGCATGCCGGATGGTGCTTCGCATCAACGCCCGATGACGCGCGCCGCACGCATTCAGGACGCCCTGAGCGGCTTGATCCGCGCGACCATCTCGCCGACGATCCCGCGCCTGAACGCGAGCACGCATGCGATGAAGATCAGCCCCGTGACGATCGTCGCCGATTCGCCGAGCGAATGGAACCAGCCGATGCCGGTCGCCGATGCGAGCCATTCGCCGATGTCGCCGAGCCGGTCCTCCAGCGCAACGATCAGCGCCGCGCCCAGCAGCGGCCCGAACAGCGTGCCCATCCCGCCGACGAGCGTCATCAGTACGACCAGGCCAGACATCGTCCAGTACGCGTCCGACAGCGTCTCGAAGCCGAGCACGAGCACCTTCAGCGAGCCGGCCAGCCCCGCGAGGCCCGCCGACAGGATGAACGCGAGCAGCTTGAAGCGGTCGGTGTCGTAGCCGAGCGAGATCGCACGCGCTTCGTTCTCCTTGATCGCGACGAGCACCTGGCCGAACGGCGAATGCACGACCCGCACGATGAATGCGCACGCGGCCACCACCACGGCCAGCACGACGTAGTACAGCGCGACGTCGTTCGACAGGTCGAGCAGCCCGAACAGGTGCCCGCGCGGCACGCCCTGCAGGCCGTCCTCGCCGTGCGTGAACGGTGCCTGCAGATAGATGAAGTAGACCATCTGCGCGAACGCGAGCGTGATCATCGCGAAGTAGATGCCCTGCCGCCGAATCGCGAACAGCCCGACGACGAGCCCGAGCAGCGTTGCGGCAACCGTACCGACGAGCACGCCGAGCTCCGGCGTGAAACCGAGCGTCTGCATCGAATAACCGGTCGCATAGCCGGCGGTCGCGAGAAACATCGCATGGCCGAACGACAGCAGCCCCGTATAGCCGATCAGCAGGTTGAACGCGGCCGCGAACAGCGCGAACGTGAGCACCTTCATCACGAACACCGGGTACGCGCCGATGAACGGCGCGGCGAGCAGTGCGGCGAGCAGCACGCCGTAGAGCACTTTTCTCTGCATCATTTTTCCTTGCCGAAGAGGCCCGCCGGGCGGAACAGCAGCACGATCGCCATGATCACGAACACGACGGTGGCCGACGCTTCGGGGTAGAACACCCGCGTGAAACCCTCGATCACGCCGAGCAGCAGGCCCGTGACGATCGAGCCGAGGATCGAGCCCATCCCGCCGATCACGACCACCGCGAACACGGTGATGATCATCGGCTGGCCCATCAGCGGCGACACCTGGATCACCGGCGCGGCCAGCACGCCCGCGAACGCGGCGAGCGCGACACCGAAGCCGTAGGTGAGCGTGATCATCATCGGCACGTTCACGCCGAACGCCTCGACGAGCTTCGGGTTCTCGGTGCCCGCACGCAGGTACGCGCCGAGGCGCGTCTTCTCGATCACGAACCACGTCACGAGACATACCGCGAGCGACGCAACCACCACCCACGCGCGGTAGTTCGGCAGGAACATGAAGCCGAGGTTGGTGGCGCCGGACAGCTGCGACGGCACGTCGTACGGCTGGCCGGACGAGCCGTAGATCGACCGGAACACGCCTTCGACGACCAGCGTGAGCCCGAACGTGAGCAGCAGCCCGTACAGGTGATCGAGCTTGTACAGCCAGCGCAGCATCGAGCGCTCGATCACGATCCCGAACGCGCCGACGACCAGCGGCGCGATCACGAGCATCGCCCAGTACGGCAGCCCGAAATACGACAGGCCCATCCACGCGAGCATCGCACCCAGCATGAACAGCGCGCCGTGCGCGAAGTTGATCACGTTGAGCAGCCCGAAGATCACCGCGAGCCCGAGGCTCAGGATCGCGTAGAACGAGCCGTTGACGAGCCCGAGCAGCAACTGGCTCAGCATCGCCGGCAACGGAATGCCAAAGATTTCCATCGACTTAGCCGTCAGAATGAGTTTCGTTGCGTGCGCAACCTTTATGCGTTGCGCACGCGGGCGGCGCAGCGGGCACATCGCTGCAGCCGCCACCGAGCGGCACGCCCGCGCGCGCCGCTACGCCCTGCTTACTTCCACAACGCGCAGCGCGATTCCTGCTTGGTCGCGAACGCCTGTTCGCCCGGGATCGTCGCGAGCACCTTGTAGTAATCCCACGGCTCCTTCGATTCCGACGGCTTCTTCACTTCCATCAGGTACATGTCGTGGATCATGCTGCCATCCGTACGGATGTAGCCCTTCGCGTAGAAGTCGTTGATCTTGATCTTCTTCAGCTCGGCCATCACCTTGTCGGAGTCGGTCGTGCCGGCAGCCTGGACGGCCTTCAGGTAGGTCGTCACCGATGAATAGTCGGCCGCCTGCAGGCTCGACGGCATCTTCTTCATCTTGCCGAAGTAGCGCTGCGCCCACTGGCGCGACGCCGCATCGCGGTTCCAGTACCAGCTGTCGGTCAGCACGAGGCCCTGCGTCGTCTCGAGGCCGAGGCTGTGCACGTCGTCGATGAACATCAGCAGCGCGGCGAGCTTCATCGTCTTCGTGATGCCGAACTCCTTCGCGGCCTTGATCGCGTTGATCGTGTCGCCGCCGGCGTTCGCGAGGCCGAGGATCTGCGCCTTCGACGCTTGCGCCTGCAGCAGGAACGACGAGAAATCCGACGCGGACAGCGGGTGACGCACCGCGCCGAGCACCTGGCCGCCGTTCGCCTTCACGACATCCGACGTGTTCTTCTCGAGCGCCTTGCCGAACGCGTAGTCGGCGGTCAGGAAGAACCACGTCTTGCCGCCCTGCTTCACCACCGCCGAGCCGGTGCCCTTCGCAAGCGCCATCGTGTCGTACGCGTAGTGGACCGTGTACGGCGTGCACTGCTCGTTGGTCAGCGTGTCGGCGCCCGCGCCGATGTTGATGTAGACCTTCTTCTTCTCGGCGGCGACCTGGTTCATCGACAGCGCGGTGGCGGAGTTCGTGCCGCCGACCAGCAGGTCGAGCCCGCCGCGGTCCATCCATTCGCGCGCCTTCGACGCGGCGATGTCGGCCTTGTTCTGGTGATCGGCATAGACGACCTCGATCGGCTTGCCGAGCACCTTGCCGCCGAAATCGGCCACTGCCATGCGGATCGCTTCGAGACCGCCCTGCCCGTCGATATCCGCGTAAAGCCCCGACATGTCGGTGATGAAGCCGATCTTCACGGTATCCGCGGCCTGCGCGGCGCCGGCGGTGAACGCGGCGGTCGCGAGCGCGAGACAGGCGTGTGCGAGGGTCTTCATTTTCATTGACGTCTCCTGTTGTTCTGATGCGTTGTGGTTGTTCGAAGCCGCCACGGCTAGCGGCGAGAGAGACGGGGCGGCGTCACACCCCGAGCAGGTCGTGCAGGGTCGGCATCTTGCTTTCCAGTTCGGCCGCCTGGAAATGTTCGACGATGCTGCCGTGCTCCATCACGTAGAACCGGTCGGCGAGCGGCGCGGCGAAGCGGAAATTCTGTTCGACCATCACGATCGTGTAGCCGCGTGCCTTCAGCGCGACGATCATCCGCGCGAGCGCCTGCACGATCACCGGTGCGAGGCCTTCGGAGATCTCGTCGAGCAGCAGCAGGTTCGCGCCGGTGCGCAGGATCCGCGCGACCGCGAGCATCTGCTGCTCGCCGCCGGACAGGCGCGTGCCCTGGCTCTGCCGGCGCGACGCGAGGTTCGGGAACATCGTGTAGATCTCTTCGATCGACATCGCGTGATCGCGCGGCCCGATCGGCGGCGGCAGCATCAGGTTCTCCTCGCACGACAGGCTCGAGAAGATCCCGCGCTCCTCCGGGCAGTAGCCGACGCCGAAATGCGCGATGCGGTGCGTCGCAAGGCCGATCGTCTCGTTGCCCGCGACCTTGATCGACCCGCTGCGGCGGCCCGTGAGCCCCATGATCGCGCGCAGCGTCGTCGTGCGGCCCGCGCCGTTGCGGCCGAGCAGCGTGACGACCTCGCCGCGATGCACCGTCAGGTCGACACCGTGCAATATGTGGGATTCCCCGTACCAGGCCTCCAGGCCCGTGATCTCCAGCGCGGGCGTGCCGCTTTCGACGCCGCTCAATTCGCGTTCCTCCCGTGCGCTGTGCTTCATGCGTGCGCCCCCGCGAGCGCCGCGTCGGCGCTGCCCATGTAGGCCTCGATCACGAGCGGATTCTTCGACACTTCCGCATACGAGCCTTCGGCGAGCACCTCGCCGCGTTGCAGGACGGTGATCGTGTCGGAGATGCCCGCGATCACGTTCATGTTGTGCTCGACCATCAGGATCGTGCGGCCGCTCGCCACCTTCTTGATCAGCGCGGTCACGCGGTCGACGTCCTCGTGGCCCATCCCCTGCGTGGGCTCGTCGAGCAGCATCAGTTCGGGCTCCATCGCAAGCGTGGTCGCGATCTCCAGCGCGCGCTTGCGGCCGTACGCGAGCTCGACGGTCGGCACCTGCGCGAAATCGGTGAGGCCGACCTGCGTGAGCAGGTCCATCGCGCGGTCGTCGAGGCGCTTCAGCGTGCGTTCGCTGCGCCAGAAATGGAATTCGGTGCCGAGCGCGCGCTGCAGGCCGATGCGCACGTTCTGCAGTGCGGTCAGGTGCGGGAACACGGCCGAGATCTGGAACGAGCGGATGATGCCGCGCCGCGCCACCTGCGCGGGCCGCTCGTCGGTGATGTCGATGCCGTTGAAGACGATCTGGCCGGCCGTCGGCGTCAGGAATTTGGTGAGGAGGTTGAAGCAGGTGGTCTTGCCCGCGCCGTTCGGTCCGATCAACGCATGGATCGCACCGCGACGCACACGCAGGTTCACGCCGTTGACGGCCGTGAAACCCCTGAATTCCTTGGTCAGTCCGCGTGTTTCCAGAATCGTGTCGCCGAGAATCATGTTCCCTTCCGTACGAAGTCAGGCGAAGCACCGGGAAGATTCGCGAGAAGCGTCCGCGAAACAGGTCAGCGGATGAGCGGGCTGCCCCGGGCGCCGTGTTACGCCTCGAGGGTGGTCTCCCGCGCCGACGCGTATGCACACTGCGCCACATTGTCTCGCCGTTGGTGCAGTGCAATCATCGGGATTTGCACTTATAGGGCTGGCCGCCATGTCGCGCGCGGCTGTGCACGGTTTTTCACCCCGTTTTTTTGACACGTGCATCATCGTCCGTTGCCCTCCGCACGGCCCGGCGCGCACGCAACAAAAAAGCCGTGCGACTGCACGGCTTGCATGGATCTTGCCGGTGAACCGGCACAATCGGCGCCATCGGCACCGGCGCTGCAACGGCAGCTTGTTTCGCATAGCGAATCAGCGGGCGGCATCGTGACGGCCCGCTGTCGTGCGTGTCAGCGTTCCGTCACGTGGCTGTCACCGCGGCCTCCGTGCGCACCGGCGTCGCTTCATGCGCCGCGCGTCGATCGGCACGGATCATGTCACTCGCGCGTTCGGCGATCATCAGCGTCGGCGAATTGGTATTGCCCGACGTAATGAACGGCATCACCGACGCATCGACGATCCGCAGCCCGGCGATGCCGCGCACGCGCAACCGGCTGTCGACCACCGCGCGCTCATCGTCGGCACGCCCCATCCGGCAGGTGCCGACCGGATGGAAGATCGTCGTGCCGACGGCGCCGGCCGCCTCGATCAGCTCGGCTTCGCTCCGGTACTGCAGGCCCGGCAGGATTTCCTCGGGACGATAGCGCGCGAGCGCCGGCGCGGACGCGATCCGGCGCGTGAGGCGCAGCGCATTCGCGGCGACGTGGCGATCGTGCTCGGTCGACAGATAGTTCGGCGCGATCGCGGGTGCGGCGCCCGGATCGGCGCTCGCGATATGCACGCTGCCGCGCGACGTCGGCCGCAGATGGCACACGGACGCCGTAAACGCGTTGAAGCTGTGCAGCGGCTCGCCGAAGCGTTCGAGCGACAGCGGCTGCACGTGGTATTCGAGATCGGGGCGCGTGAGGGCGGAATCGTCGGGATCGGATTTCGCGAACGCGCCGAGCTGCGACGGCGCCATCGACATCGGCCCGCGCTGCAGCAACGCATACTCGGCGCCGATCATCAGCTTGCCCCACCAGTGCGCCGACAGTGTGTTGAGCGTGCGCACGCCTTCGACGCGAAACGCCATCCGCAATTGCAGGTGATCCTGCAGGTTTTCGCCGACGCCCGGCAGATCCTGCACGACGTCGATGCCGAGCGCCTGGAGCCGCCGGCCATCGCCGATGCCCGACAGTTCGAGCAGCTGCGGCGAATTCACCGCGCCGGACGTCAGCAGCACCTCCGAGCGCGCTCGCGCGACGTAATCGGTGCCGCCGCCGCGATACTCGACGCCCACCGCGCGCCGCCCGTCGAAAATCACGCGCTGCGCCTGCGCGCCGGTGATCACGGTCAGGTTCGGGCGCGCCATCGCGGGCCGCAGGAACGCCTTCGACGTATTCCAGCGCACGCCGCGCTTCTGGTTCACCTCGAAATAGCCGACCCCGGTATTGTCGCCGCGGTTGAAATCGTCGGTTGCCGGGATGCCCGTCTGCTGCGCGGCCTGCGCGAACGATTCGAGGATCTCCCAGCGCAGCCGCTGCTTCTCGACGCGCCAGTAACCGCCCGCGCCGTGCGCGTCGCTCGCGCCCGCATGGTGATCCTCGCTGCGCTTGAAGATCGGCAGCACGCTGTCCCACGACCAGCCGGCGTCGCCGGTTTCCTGCGCCCAGCTGTCGTAATCCTCGCGCTGGCCGCGCATGTAGATCATCCCGTTGATCGACGAGCAGCCGCCGAGCACGCGGCCGCGCGGATACGACAGCGCACGGCCGTTGAGCGCCGCTTCCGGTTGCGTCTTGTACAGCCAGTCGGTGCGCGGGTTGCCGATGCAATACAGATAGCCGACCGGGATGTGGATCCAGTGATAGTCGTCCTTGCCGCCCGCTTCGAGCAGCAGCACGTGGATGTCGGGATCTTCGGTCAGGCGGTTTGCGAGCACGCAGCCCGCGGTGCCCGCACCGACGATCACGTAATCGAATTCGCCTTCTAGCGTGCGTTGGGTAGTCATGTTGTCTCCTGTCACGCGGCGCAATCCCGCGCGCGTCATTTCCAGCATAGTGCGTCGCCGGCCGCCCTTGCGGCCCCGCGCCACGACCGATGAAGCGTACTCCGGCAGCCGTCCGCCGATCCAATGAGTTATGCTGAACTGCGTTATAAGCTGCGCTCATATCACGACGATGGATCTCACCCTGCTCCGCGCGTTCGCGACGGTCGCGCGCGAAGGCAACCTGACGCGCGCCGCCGTCCACCTGCACCTGACGCAGCCAGCCGTCAGCCTGCAGATCAAGCATCTGCAGGAAACGCTCGGCGTCACGCTGTTTACCCGCACGTCGCGCGGGCTCGCGCTCACGCGCGACGGCCAGACGCTGCTGCCGCATGCGGAACGCGCGCTCGCCGCGGCCGCCGACGTGCAGCGCGCCGCTGCTGCGCTGCGGCACGAGGTGCGCGGCCGGCTGCGGATCGGCACGATCCTCGATCCGGGCTTCCTGCGGCTCGGCGGCTTCCTGCGCGCGCTCGTCGAAACCCATCCGCAGATCGAAACCGCCCTGCGGCACGGGATGTCGGGCTGGGTGATCGAACAGGTGCGCACGCAGGCGCTCGACGTCGGCTACTACATCGGCCAGCCGGGCGAGGACGATCCACTCGACGGTGCGCTGTTCCACACCGTCACGCTCACGCATTTCCAGTACCGCGTGCTCGCGCCGGCCGGCTGGAGGGAACGCGTGCAGCGCGCGCACGATTGGCGCGCGCTCGCCGCGCTGCCGTGGATCTGGACGCCGCCGGCGTCCGCGCACCACCGGCTGCTGTCGCGGCGCTTCGCGGATGCCGGCGCGCAGCCGGTCAAGGTTGCCGAGGTCGACCAGGAGCAGTCGATGCTCGATCTCGTCAAATCGGGTATCGGCTTGACGCTCGCGCGCGACTCGACCGCGCTGGCCGAAGCGCACGCGCATGCGCTGACGATCGTCGAACGCGTGACGGTGCCGACCGAACTGACGTTCGTGGCGCTCGCCGAGCGGCGCGACGAGCCGGCGATCGCGGCGGCGCTGCGGCTCATCGAAGCCCAGTGGGCGATATGAGCGGTGCTGAAGACGGCGCGGCGCGGCCTGCACGCGTCATCTCGCCACGCCCCCCCGCGCGTCGTCACGCCACCGTCTCCGCGTTTTTGCTAGATTGTGCGTTCGCACACCGCGAGACCCCGATTGAAGGAGACCCGCATGGCCCGCAACATCGAGATCAAAGCCCGCGCCCGCGAATTCGACCACCTGCGCGAGCAGGCGGCCAAGCTCGCGACCGAAGCGCCGCTGTTCTATCGCCAGCAGGATTTCTTCTATGACGTGCCGCGCGGCCGGCTGAAGCTGCGCCGCTTCGAGGACGGCACGCCGGCCGAACTGATCTTCTACCAGCGCGACGACCGCGACGGCCCGAAGGCGTCGTACTACACGCGCAGCCCGGTGACGAACCCCGACGCGATGCACGCGCTGCTCGCCACCGCGCTGACCACGCGCGGGATCGTGACGAAGGAACGGCACGTGTATCTCGCGGGCCGCACGCGCATCCACCTCGACCGCGTCGATGGCCTCGGCGATTTCATCGAACTGGAAGTCGTGCTCGGCCCCGATGACGACGAGGCCGGCGGCGAAGCCGAAGCGCACGACGTGTTCGCGAAGCTCGGCGTGTCGCAGGACGATCTCGTCGCGGTCGCGTACGTCGACCTGCTGAACGCCGACACGCCGCACGAAACGGCCTGATCCGGCCCTGCCCTACGGCGGCGCAACCCGCGCCGCCTCCAACCCTGCCGCCGCGTCAGGCGGCGCCGGGCGCCAGGTGCGCGAGCGGCAACGCGCCGTTGCGCTTGAACGTCGTCAGCACGATGTTCGAGCGCACGCTGTCGACGCCCGGCACGCGCATCAGCTTCTTCATCACGAACTGCGACAGCGCGTTCAGGTCCGGCGCGACGATCCGCAGCAGGTAGTCGGCATCGCCCACCACCGCATGGCATTCGAGCACTTCGGGCAGCACGTCGATCTGCTGCTGGAACTGCTCGATGATCGAATCGCCATGGTGCTTGAGCTTGAGGCTCGTGAACGCGGTGACGCCGAGCCCGAGTTTCTCGGGGCGCAGCATCACGCGGTAGCCTTCGATCACGCCGGCCGCCTCGAGCCGCTGCAGCCGACGGCCGATTTGCGACGGCGACAGCGGCACCTCCTCGCCGAGCTGTTGATGCGTCGCGCGGCCGAAGCGCTGCAGCACGTCCAGCAGCGCGAGATCGAAGTGATCGAGTTCCAGCATGAGTATTCTCCGCATTGATTCGTGATTTGATGCGCGATTATCGCATCATCGAGCGAATCAGCGCCAACATTGCGCCCATTCCGCGCGCAGCCCGCTCTACACTTGCATGGTTCCCAACCGCCACGTGCAGAGCCAGATCATGTCCACCGTCGTCACCGCGAAACTGCAGGAGCAGTTCGATGCGGGCCTCGAAACCCGCGCCGATTTCACCATCGACCAGCCGCTCGCGCGCTACGGCCAGGTCGACCACGCGGTGTGGAAACAGCTCTATGCACGCCAGTCGGCGCTGCTGCGCGGTCGCGCGTGCGACGCGTTCGTCGCGGGGCTCGGGAAGATCGACCTGCCGGCCGATCGCGTGCCGTCGTTCGCCGACGTGAACCGTCAGTTGAAGCCGGCCACCGGCTGGGAGATCGTCGCGGTGCCGGGCCTCGTGCCCGACCGCGTGTTCTTCGAGCACCTGGCGAACCGGCGCTTCCCGGTCACCTGGTGGATGCGCCGCCCCGACCAGCTCGACTACCTGCAGGAACCCGACTGCTTCCACGACCTGTTCGGCCACGTGCCGCTGCTGATCGATCCGGTGTTCGCCGACTACATGCAGGCGTACGGCCGCACCGCACTCGCGGTCGCCGACGACGAAGCGGCGCTGGCGCGCCTCGCGCGGCTCTACTGGTATACGGTGGAATTCGGGCTGATCCGCGACCCGCGCGGCACGAACGGGCTGTCGATCTACGGCGCGGGGATCGTCTCGAGCAAGGGCGAAAGCCTGTACAGCCTCGAAAGCGCGGCGCCGAACCGGCTCGGCTTCGACCTCGAGCGCGTGATGCGCACGCAGTACCGGATCGACACGTTCCAGAAGACCTACTTCGTGATCGACGATTTCGCGCAGCTGTTCGCGCTGGCCGACGTCGACGGCCGTGTACTGGCCGACCGGCTGGCGGCGCTGCCCGAGTTCGCGGCCGGCGCGGTGCTCGATAGCGATCGCGTGCTGCATCGCGGCACGGGCGAAGGCTGGCCCGACGACGCCGACGCGTGACGCGCGCGGGCGCCGCAGCGCACCGCTGCCGGCCTCCCGATCGCCTTCCCACAACTATGAAACAATGACCGGTGCCGGCTTCGCCGCGCGGCGCAGCCGCGCGCGGGCGCCGTTACCGACCGAGAGGTGCAAGATGATCCACAAGCTCACATCAGAAGAACGCAAGACCCGGCTCGAAGGCCTGCCGCTCTGGACGGCCGTACCGGGCCGCGACGCAATCCAGCGCAGCCTGCGCTTCGCCGATTTCAACGAAGCATTCGGCTTCATGACGCGCGTCGCGATCAAGGCGCAGGAAATGAACCACCATCCGGAATGGTTCAACGTGTACAACCGTGTCGACGTCACGCTGTCGACGCACGATGCCGACGGCCTGACCGAACGCGACATCGAACTGGCGCTGTTCATCGACCGTGCCGGCGCGCACGCGCAACCGGCCGCCTGAGGCCTTCCTCTACCGCCGCGCGTCTTTCGATGCGCGGCGCGTCAACTTTTCATTTCGATGAACGTTTCCTAGGATGTACTCAGCGAAAGCCTTCAGCTTTCCAAGCCATCCTTAAGGCGCACGTAAGTCTCGTAGGCTTTCCGTGCCTTGGGGTCCAAACCTTCCAGTTGCAGCGCGCTTTCGCGCTGTACAATCAGCAGCGCATACGGCTTGGAAAGCGCGCTGGCCTCTTCGCAGAGTTTGAGTTCGTCGCCGCTCGACGGCGAGCGGGCGCGCCAGAAATTGATCGCGGCTTCTAGGTCGTTGATCGAAATATCGGACATGTTTGGATTTAATCGTTCGCTGGCCGCCATGCTTGATGTCAGGTGTTGCGGCGCCCCTGTGGAAACGGCGTCGTGCTGTCCGCGTGCCTGAACCGCCAACCCATTGTACTTGAGCGAACTTCATGCGACTCCTTCTGATTGAAGACGACCGCCCCATCGCACGCGGTATCCAGAGCAGCCTCGAGCAGGCTGGCTTCACCGTCGACATGGTGCATGACGGCATCTTTGCCGAACAGGCGCTGGCTCAGAACCGCCACGAACTCGTGATCCTCGACCTCGGCCTGCCGGGCATCGACGGGATGACGCTGCTCACGCGTTTCCGCCAGACCAACCGCCACACGCCCGTCATCGTGCTGACCGCACGCGACGAGCTGAACGACCGGATCCAGGGCCTGAACTCGGGCGCCGACGACTACATGCTCAAGCCGTTCGAACCGGCCGAGCTCGAAGCGCGCATCCGCGCGGTGATGCGCCGCAGCGGCCCGCACAGCGACATGCCGCGTCCGGAAGTGTCGCTCGGCGGCGTCCGCCTGTCGGGCGTCGACCGCCGCATCTTCAACGACGACAAGCCGCTCGAACTGTCGCCGCGCGAATTCGCGGTGCTCGAGATGCTGCTGCTGCGTCACGGCCGCGTCGTCAGCAAGGCCCAGCTGCAGGATCACCTCACGCACTTCGGCGGCGATCTCGGCGACACCGCGATCGAAGTCTACGTGCACCGCGTCCGCAAGAAACTGGAGCAGTGCCGTGTCGAGATCGTCACGGTGCGCGGCTTCGGCTACCTGCTGCAGGAAATCCGCCAGACCGCGAGCGTCTGAGCGGCAGTGCCCGCGCGCCGGCCGGCCTCGTGCGCCGGCGTGCCGCCCTGCCCGCGTCGCCGTCCGGCGCACGACCGCGCCGCTCCCCGTGAGCGGCGCTTATCCATTTGCCCGTCGAAATGTCTCCTGATCCGGCTGTGACCACCAGCCTGCGCCGCTCGCTGCTTCGGCGCCTCGCCGCCCCGCTGTCGATGCTCGCGCTGATGAGCGGCCTGATTGCCTACTGGCTCGCGTGGCAATACACGCAGCACGTGATCGACCGCTCGCTCGCCGATCTCGCCACCGCCATCTCCAAACAGATCCAGATCGCCGGCCCCGATGCGCCGTTCACGGTGCCGCCGCTCGCGCAGGCGATGTTCTCCGATCCCGCCGAAGCGCTGATCTACCGGATCAGCGACGGCGAACAGGAACTCGCCGGCGATCCGAAGCTGCCGCTGCAGGGCATCAACGTGCGCCGCATGCATCACGCATACGTATTCGAGGCCGAATACGACAACCGCGCGGTGCGGGTTGCGCAGGTGCGCGTCGACGACGTCGACGGCGGCAAGCCGATGGTCGTCGAGGTCGCGCAACCGGTGCGGCACCGCTACCGGATCGCGGCCGAATTCCTCGTCGCGATCATGATGCCGCTGCTGCTGCTGCTGCTCGCGGGCTGGGGCATCGTGTGGCGCGTCGTGAACCAGCAGCTCGGCCCGCTCACGCACCTGGCCGATTCGCTGAACCGGCAGACCCACACGTCGCTGGAACCGGTCGACGAAACCGAGGTGCCGCTGGAGATCCGGCCGCTGACGAGCGCGATGAACGCGCTGCTCGGCCGCCTGAAGACCGCGCTCGACGCGCAGCGCAAGTTCATCGCCGATGCCGCGCACCAGTTGCGCACGCCGCTGACGGCCGTGAAGCTGCATGCCGAGCAGGCGGCCGTGGCACGCGACCCGCACCAGACCCTCGCCGCGGTGCGCGAACTCCGCGCCGCCGCCGACCGCGCGGTACGGCTGTCCAACCAGTTGCTGTCGCTCGCCCGAGCGGAACCGGGCGAACAGGCCGCGCGGTTCGTCGACGTCGACCTCGCGGCGATGGCGTTCGAGACGGGTGCCGAATGGGTACCGCGCGCACTCGCGTCGCACGTCGACCTCGGCTTCCAGCGCACCGACGATCCGGGTGACGACGAAAAACTGGTCGTGCGCGGCAATCCCGTGCTGTTGCGCGAGGTCATCGCGAACCTGCTCGACAATGCGCTGAAGTACGTGCCGCTCGCGCGGCCGGATGGCGCGCGGATCACGGTGAACGTCGCGCGTGGCGCGCTCGAGGACGGCCAGTCGGCCGCCGAGATCGTCGTCGAGGACAACGGCCCCGGCGTGCCCGCCAACCAGCAGGCCGACCTGTTCAAGCGTTTCTTCCGCGGCGACGCGCAAAACGGCAACGGTGTCGAGACGGGCGCCGGGCTCGGCCTCGCGATCGTCCACGACATCATCGCGATGCACGGCGGCACCGTATCGTACGAGGATGCATCGGAAGGCGGCTCACGCTTCGTGGTGCGGGTGCCGCTGACCGCGCGCACCGAGAAGCCGGCCAGCGAAACGCCGGCCACCGCGCCGACGCACTGAGCGATTCGCGGCGCGCCGGCCGCTGGTCGGGCCGCGCGCCGGATGAGGAACGCGGCGAGCACGGCTGCGCGACGCGGCAGCCGGCCGCTGAAACGGCAGCGGCAGCGCACGATGCGCCGCCGCCTGCATCACTTCCTGCTTTTCTTGTCCTTCGATCGGGACTCGGACTTGCCGTCCTTCTTGTCCTTCTTCTTTTTCTTCTTCCCGCCATCGTCGGACGTCGCGAGCAGCGTGCCGCGGCACGACGCCGCGCCGCAATGGCACGCGTATTCGCGCTTGAGCGTCTTCGTCAGCTTCGCATCGATCACGAGGCCGTAGTCGTAGAACAGCTCCTCTTCCGCCCCGATGTCGCGCAGCGCGTGGATGTACACGCGGCCTTTGACTTCCTCGGCTTCGCAGTTCGGCGCGCACGAGTGGTTGATCCAGCGCGCGCTGTTGCCGTCGATCTTGCCGTCGATCACCCCGCCCTCATCGAGTGCGAAGTAGAACGTATGGTTCGGTTCGCTCGGGTCGTGCGGGTGACGGCGCAGCGCTTCCTTCCACGAAATTCGCTCGCCCTTGTATTCCACTACGCGCTCGCCGGCCTTGATCGGCGCCACGGCGAACACGCCCTTGCCGTGTACTCCCGAGCGGCGCACCGCGATCCTGCGTGAACTCATCGAACGAATCCTTGTGAAGACGACTTGAATGGAAGGCGGCCGCGGTCGCAGCCTGGCGCCGCGCAAAACGAAAACGCGGCACCGGTCGGTGCCGCGTCGGGCATGCGGCGAATCACCCGCATCCTACACGTTCGCGATTGCTTCGTTCAACATCACGCGCAATATTGCGCGCCCGGCGCTCAACGCTGGCCGAATGCGATGTCGCCGAACAACGCCTTGTGCTCGCGCGGCTGCGAGCGCCAGTATTGCGGCGGCGCCGTCACCTGCGCGCCGAGCTCGGCCGCCGCGTGCCACGGCCAGCGCGGGTCGTACAGCATCGCGCGCGCCATCGCGATGAAATCGGCATCGCCGGCCTCGATGAGCCGGTTCGCATGCGCGGGCTCGTTGATCAGGCCGACGGCAAACGTCGGCATGCCGACCGCGCGCTTCACCGCCTGCGCGAACGGCACCTGGTAGCCGGGCGACAGCGGAATCTTCTGCAGCGGCGACACGCCGCCGGACGACACGTCGATCCAGTCGCAGCCGCGACGCTTCAGTTCGTGCGCGAATGCAATCGTATCGTCGAGCTCCCAGCCGCCTTCGACCCAGTCGGTCGCGGACACGCGCACGCCGACCGGCCGGTCCTCCGGAAACGCCGCGCGCACGATCTCGAAGATCTCGAGCGGAAAGCGCATCCGGTTTTCGAGCGAGCCGCCGTATTCGTCGGTGCGCTGGTTCGCGAGCGGCGACAGGAACTGGTGCAGCAGGTAGCCATGTGCCGCGTGCACCTCGATTGCGTCGATGCCGAGCCGCGCAGCCCGCTTCGCCGACGCCGCGAACGCTTCGCGGATCCGGTTCAGGCCGGCGGCATCGAGTGCGAGCGGCGGCGTCTCGCCATCCTTGTGCGGCACGGCCGACGGCGCATGCGGCAACCAGCCGCCGTCGGCGACGGACACGAGCTGACCGCCCTGCCACGGCACGTTGCTCGACGCCTTGCGCCCCGCATGCGACAACTGCATCGCGACGCGGACCGGCGAATGCTTGCGGATCGCGGCCAGCACGGGCTTCAGCGCGGCTTCGGTCACGTCGTCCCAGAGGCCGAGGTCACCATGCGTGATGCGCCCGTCGGGTTCCACCGCGGTCGCCTCGATGCAGAGCAGCCCCGCGCCCGACAGCGCGAGATGGCCGAGGTGAATCATGTGCCAGTCGGTCGCTTCTCCGCGCTCGGCCGAATACTGGCACATCGGGGAGATCACGATCCGGTTCGGAAGGGTCACGCCGCGCAGCGTGAACGGGGAAAACAGCGCAGTCATGGAGGCCGCTCGCCAGGAAAGGAAAGAGCGAACGAGCGTAGCACGCAGGCCGGAAGCGTGCTGACGGCGCACCCGGCAGTAAGCGGACGGTCAGGAACGGGCCGCGGCGGGTGGCCGGCGACGCGGCAAACGCGGCGCAAACGACGATGCGCCGGCCTGCAACGGATGCGGGCCGGGCAACCCCTTCGCGGCGAACGGCGCCGCGACCGGCAGCGTCAGAGTCCGACGCTGTCGAGCCACTCCGCGAACATGCGTCGCGCGGCCGCCTCGAGCGCGGGGCCGTGCTGCGCGGTATCGGCGCGCAACTGGCGCGCGTCGATGCCGGGCGTCGCCGCGATTTCGCCGGCGTTCGCGATCAACCACGGTTCGAAGCGGTCGGTGCGGATTTCCGGATGGCATTGCAGCGCCAGCACATGCTGGCCCCATGCGAATGCCTGGTGACGGCAGGCCGGTGTCGACGCGAGATGCATCGCACCGCCCGGCAGGTCGAACGTGTCGCCATGCCAGTGCAGCATCGACGTCGCCGCAGCGTCGAGATGGCGCAGCGGCGATGCGCGGCCGGCGTCGGTGAGCGTCAGCGGCGCCCAGCCGAGTTCGTGCTGCGCGGCCGGATAGACGCGCGCACCGAGCGCCCGGGCGATGAACTGCGCGCCGAGGCAGATGCCGAGGATCGGCAGGCCCGCGTCGATGCGCTTGCGCACGAGCGCCGCGAGCGGCGCGATCGTCGGATACTGCGCATCGTCGTACACGCTGAGCGGCCCGCCGAGCACGACGAGGAGCGATGGCTCGAGCACGTCGAGCACCTCGACTCGCGACGACCCGACGTCAACGTAGCGCACCCGCCGGCCCCGTTCGCCGAGCACCTGCTCGAAGCTCCCGAGATCCTCGAAATGCACGTGGCGGATCGCCACGACTTCAGCGTTCATCATCGGCCTCCCGGTCGATCGACGGACGTCAGCCTGCGAAAATCTTCCAGGTCTTCTTCTGCGTCGCCGCGTCGGCTTCTTCCTGCACCGAGCAGTCGAGACGCAGATCGCTGTCGGACATCGAGATGTCGAGCGCCGCGCAGTGATGCACGGTCTTCTTCGACAGCTTGCCCGGCTGGAAGTGGGCGCACGTCACGCACATGCGCTGCGGCGGCGTCGCACCGGCCACCTGCAGTTCGCGCAGCGTCTTCAGCAGCGCGCGGTACAGTGCGCCCTGCTCGTCCGCACCGAGCTTGCCGACGGCTTTCGTCAGGAATTCAGGCCATTGCAGCGCCTTCTTCGCGGCCGTGCGGCCACGGGCCGACAGGCGCACGGCCAGCGCGCGGCCGTCGTCCAGCGCACGGCGCTTCTCGACGAGACCCTTGGTCTCGAGCGTGCTGACGGCATCGCTCGTGGTCGCAGCGGTCAGCTGCGTCTCGCGCGCGATCTCGCCGAGCCGCATCGGGCCCTTGCGCTGCAGCAGCAGCACGAGAATCTCGCCCTGCGTCGGCGTCAGGCCAGCGCCTTCCGCCCAATCCCATGCCTGGCTCCGCATGGCCGTACTCAACCGCAGCAGGCTGTGGGTCACACGTCCCGAAGCCTGATTCCCGTAAACGCCTTCGCTCATAGTCTTTTCGCTTTGCCGCCGCCCGGTTTGCCGAGCGGCCGTAGTGTGGAGATCGAATGTCTATCTCAAAACAGACACGCTCTTGCGAGTGCGTCAGCACGGCCGTCGCGAGGGCACACGCGGCGGTCGCGTTCGCGGCGACCGGTAAGACACGCGTCGTTCCGGTGTCCGCAAAGCCGACATTCTAAGCGAGAGCGGAAAATCGCACAGCTAAGTTATCCCCTTCATTCTGTGGAAAATCGCTGGATAACCGAAATTTTTCGTTGTGCCTGCAATGCCGAACGCCCGCGGAACGGTGCGAACGGACATTTTCCTGTTCGGATCGGCCATCGGGCCGACCGCAATGATCCACCGGGTTATCCCGCGCACAGATCGTTGACTTTGCAGCGGAATATCAAGTTATCCACAGATTTTCAGGACAACCGGCAACGATTTCGGCCTCAATCGAGGCCGCCCGTCGTTCAGTGAATCGCCACTCGGTCGAGCCCGTAATCTGCAAAACATTTTTTCACTCGCGCCAACGTAAGCACTGCTGGCGGACCGTCTCATTGAGCGATTTTTCCTGTTTGAAAACGGTTCTCAACCACGATGCGTCGTTCACGCGCGCCTTGGCCTGCGCGCCGATCTCGTCGAGCGCCGCGCGCGAACCGAGCGCGGCCGCATGCGGCGCGATCCGGTCGAGCGTGTCGAGGATGTCTTCCGCGATCGTGCGGCGCTCACCCGTCTGAGGATTCACGCAGGTGCCCTCGAGCCCGAAGCGGCACGCCTCGAAACGGTTGAACGTGTAGACGAGGTAGTCGTCCTCCGACAGCTTCAGCGGCCGGTCGGTCAGCAGGTAGCGCGCGAGCGTCTGGATGTAGCAGGCGATCGCCGCCGCGCGGTCGACCGACAGCGGCGTGTCCATCACGCGCACCTCGATCGTCCCGTAGCCGGGCTTCGGGCGGATGTCCCAGTAGAAGTCCTTCATCGAGTTGACGACGCCGGTGTTCACCATCTTCGTGAAGTACTCCTCGAAGCTGTCCCAGGTCAGCACGAACGGCGCGCGGCCCGACAGCGGGAACGCGAACACCGAATTCAGGCGTGCCGAATGGAAGCCGGTGTCGACGTTCTGCACGAACGGCGACGACGCGGACAGCGCAATGAAGTGCGGAATGAAGCGCGACATCGAGTGCAGCAGGAACAGTGCGCTGTCGGGATCGGGGCAACCGATGTGCACGTGCTGGCCGAACACGGTGAACTGCTTGGCGAGATAGCCGTACAGCTCGGAGATGTACTGGAAGCGCGGCGCATCGTAGATCTGCCGGTCGCTCCATTGCTGGAACGCATGCGTGCCGCCGCCCGCCAGCCCGACGTTGAGCTGGTCGGCCGCCTTCACGAGCACGTCGCGGATCGCGTGCAGCTCGGTGACGGCCTGCTCGTGCGAATGGCAGATGCCGGTCGACAGCTCGATCATGCTCTCGGTGATTTCCGGCGTGATGTTGCCCGGAAAGGTCTCGCCCTGGATCAGGCGCATCAGGTCGGAGGCCGCTTTGGTCAGGTCGTAGTTGTGCGTGTTGACGACCTGGATCTCCAGTTCGACGCCGAACGTGAACGGCTCGGAATTGACGAAGGTTTCGAGTGCCATGGCAGGTTCCGGAATCAGTTGCTGTCGCTGCGCTCACCGACCGCCGACAGGCAGCGGTAGACGATGAACGGGCTGACGAGCTGCAGGATCACGATCGTGCACATCACGATCGCGCGCAGGTGCGGGTCGAAATTCGGATAGAGCTGGTAGGTGTCGTCGACGAGCAGGTACGACAGCGCGGACATCGGCGTGAGCGCGATGCCGAGCGCGATGCCCTGCTTCATCCCGATGCCGCTCGGCTTCGCGAACGCGACGACGCCGGCCAGCTTCGCGACGAGCCGCGTGACGATCAGCACGATCGCGAGCAACCCGCCGAGCGCGATGTCGCCCCACGTGAACGACGTGAGCGTGAGCACGAACAGGATCACCGTCAGCAGCCAGCCGGCCGTGCCGAAATGCTCGGGCCACAGTTGCGGGCGCGCCTCGAGGTTCTTCACGATGATGCCGGCGAGCAGCAGCGTGAGCAGCGTCGACAGCTTCAGCGCCTGGGCGACGGCGATCGCGAGCATCACGAGCCCGAACAGGGCGACGAACGAATGCTCGTCGCGCATCGTCGCGTTCATGTGGCGGAACAGGTAGTTGCACGAACGCGCGACGAGATACGCGACGATGAACGAACCGGCGATCAGGTAGAGCGGCTGCAGGATCGTCGCGAAAACGTTGCCGTACGCTTCCTGATGGAGCCAGCTCGTCACGAGCTTGGTCAGCACGATCGCATAGACGCTGTTGAGCGCGGTGAGCGTGATGAGGCGTTGCGACACCTGCCCTTCCGCGCGCAGTTCGGTCTTCAGCTGGATCACCATCGACGGCGAGGTCGCGATCGCGATCGCCGACAGCACGAGCGCGACCATTCCCGACACCCCGAGCGCGAGCATCGCGAACAGCACCAGCACGAACGTCAGCGTGGCTTCGGCGAGGCTCGACGCGACGAGCCACGGATTGCGCCGGATCCAGCGCAGGTCGAGGCGGCTGCCGAGCTCGAACAGCAGCAGGCCGAGCGCGACGTCGATCAAGAGCCGCGAGGTTTCGTCGGTGCTTGCATCGATCACGCCGAATCCGAACGAACCGGCGATGAGACCGATCACCGCGTAACCGGTGATGCGAGGCAGACGCCATGCGCGATAGCAAAGCTCGCCACACAGGCCGGCCGCGAACAGCGCGAGCCCGGCCCAGAACACGGCATCCGGCGTGAGCGGCCAGTTGGGCAGGAATGAGAACGCCGACTTCATCGTGGTGACTTCTCCTTTGGAAGCAACCGCCAGCGACGCGGGGTCAAGCGTCAGAAATGGATGCGCGCCGGCTGGGTATCGCCCCGAATGTGATTGTTGTGTCGACGACGGCGGGACATGGGATCCGCCTTTTCCGCCACAGGGCGGAAAGTCGTTCAGGTTGCCGATCTGGATTGTCGGCCTGGTGTGTGAACGGACTGCGCAGTCTCGAAGATTCAGATTCGAAATCGTGCCGACCGTTCCATTGAAGCATGTCCGGCGCCTGGCCGGATGAACGCGAAGGAAACCGATTGTGCCACAGCTTTTTCGGTCTGGAACCCATTGATTCGACTCGCGGCGCTGTGCGGCACCGCAGGTCTTTGGTTTCAAAGGTTTACTTGTATATATACGTAGTAGAAGTTAACAAAGGACGCACAGTTCTGTGGATAACTTCGGTTTACGTCGACAGATCAATGCGTTGGGGAGCCCATAACCCGTTGCACAGACTGTTTGTGCACAGAGGTTTGAGTTGAGCAACTTTCGGGCCGTTTCACAGCTGTGCCGAGTTGCCCAGTTTACGTCCACTGTGATTGCACACGAAGTGCGCGCGGATTCCGCGCGGTTATCCACAGTGTCGAGTGGATAACCTTGCGCGAAAAAGTCGGGAAACTGTGAGCGGCTCGGGTGAGCGGTCAGCCGGCCTGGCCGACGCGGCGCGCGCGCAACGCGCGGATCAGGAAGCGTGCGGGATCGACGGCATCGGCGAGTTCGCGTTCGAGCGGCCACGGTTCGCCTTCGAGTTGCGAGGCGATCAGCTCGGCGCCGAGTGCGGCCCAGACGAGCCCGCGTGAGCCGAAGCCGAATGCGCCATAGAGTCCGGGCAGGCGCGGCAGGTCGCGTGCCTGCGCACCGCTCAGTGCGCGCGCGTTGGCGATGGCGCCCGCTTCGTCGGCGAGCGGGCCGAGCAGCGGCAGGCGGTCGCCGACGACCCAGCGGAACGCCACGCGGCCGCGCAGTGTGTCGGGATCCGGCAGGTCGCCGATCAGGCCCGGCAGCAGATGCCGGACGCGCTCGAGGTTTTCGAGGTGGCCGGCCGCGCGCATCGCAGGATGGACGTCGTCGGGTTCGAACGTCGCGCCGATCAGCAGCGTGCCGTCGTCGAGCGGCACCGCGTAACCGTCGCCGATCGTCGGGCACGGCAGCGGTGCCGTGCTGCCGGGGGGCAGCAACGTGAGCTGGCCGCGCACCGGTTGCAGCGCGACATGCTGCAGCCCGGCGAGACGCGCGGCGTCGCCGGCGTTCGCGAGCACGACGACGGGCGCTTCGGCCAGCGTGCCGCCCGCCTCGTCCAGTGCATGCCATGCGTCGCCCCGCCGTTCGAGTTTTGCAACGCTGTTGGAGGCGAGCAAGCGCACGCGCTCGCCGGCTGCCGCGTATTGGGCCGCGCAAAGGCCGGCCGGCCAGACGGCGCCGCCGTGCGGAAACAGCAGGCCGCCCTGCGCGACCGGCAGGTTCAGATGCGCGCGCGCGGCATCGACGTCGAGCAGCGAGACATAGTCGGAGGGTGCGCCGAACGCATCGAATGCATCGCGCATCCGTGCGAAGTCGTCGGCCGATTCGGCGAGATGGATCATCCCGTGCGTGCTGCGCGCGAATGTGTGGCCCGCACGTTCGAGTGCGCGCCAGCGTGCGATCGCGTGCAGGAAGCCGCCGCGCGTGAGGCGGCTCGCGACGTTGTCGTCGCGTGTCATCAGCGGATGGAAAACGCCGGCCGGATTGCCCGATGCTTCGCTCGCGATCCGGTCGTGCCGCTCGATCAACGTGACTTCCCAGCCGCGCGCAGCCAGGCGTTCGACGACCGCGCAGCCGGCCAGGCCCGCACCGATCACGATCGCGCGGCGCGTCGCAACGGGCAGTGCGAGCGGCGGTTCGTGCCGGCGCGCGCGCCAGCGCGGCGCATATGCGCCGACGAGCACATCGTCGACCTCGCGATACGTGAAACCCGCTTTGCCGAGTGCGTGTTTCAACGCGTCGGAATTCGCATGCGCTGCAAACGTGGCGTGTTCGCCGGCGATTTTCGAAAGCGCGCGAACCACGTCGGTCGAACGGAGATCCGCGTCGCTCGACGACGCGAAGCCGTCGAGACAGAACGCGTCGGCGCGCGCGACGATCTTCCCCAGCATGTCGATCGCGTCGCCGAACGCGAGCGTGAGCACCACGCGCCCTTCGTCGAATTCGAGCCGATGCAGGCCCGGCACGAGCATCGGCCACGCGTCGGCGAGCGCATCGACATCTGCGGATATGGTTGTGTTCGCAACGATATGCGAAGCGGCGCGGCGCAGGTCGTCGCGCGAGAACGGATGCGGTTCGACTGCGACAAAATGCAGCCGCTCGCAGCGCGCGGGATCGTCGCGCCACGCGGCCCAGGCCGCGAGGAAGCTGCCACCCGCGCCGAATCCCGTCGCGACGATCGTGAACGTGCGGCGGCCCTGCCAGCGCGCCGGCAGCGCGTTGCCCGCGACGAACACGCGATGCGCAAGCGCGGCTGACGCACCGCGATGGAGATCGCCGAACTCGGGCGAGACGAGCGTGCCGTCGTCGCGAAGCGCGAGCGTGGCGGGAACAAGTCGGTCGGTCATGCGAAACAAAAAACGTGGCAGCCAAGCCTGGCAAGGGATTGCGCGGAGCCGTCCGACCGGTCGTTGGAAAATGCCAACGGGGCGGCGCACGGGCGGACCGCGCTGCGTATCCTGTCCGGTTGGCGCTGGTCAAAAAACGGGCAGTCGATGATTCATTCGGCGAAATACCGATGAAAATCTTTGAAACCCTTGTCGTTATTGGGTTTGCGCTGCGCTATCATAGCAACGCCGTACCGCGGGGTGGCCACCGGCTAACCGGAGGGCGCGTCGCGCGGGCCAGGATTCGGCGCTGTGTCGTCGGAGTCTGACTCTCGACGGCACGGTTCGCGCACGTATAATCGGCGCGTTCGCGCTGTTCGTGTCAACCTAACCTGATAAAGGAACCTTAATGAACAAACAGGAACTGATCGACGCCGTCGCCGCCCAAACGGGCGCCAGCAAGGCTCAAACCGGCGAAACGCTGGACACGCTGCTCGAAGTTATCAAGAAGGCCGTGTCGAAGGGTGATGCGGTTCAGCTGATCGGCTTCGGCAGCTTCGGTTCGGGCAAGCGCGCAGCACGTACGGGCCGCAACCCGAAGACCGGCGAAACCATCAAGATCCCGGCAGCCAAGACGGTCAAGTTCACGGCTGGCAAGGCGTTCAAGGACGCCGTCAACAAGCGTTAATCCAGCGCCTGTTCCAAGAAAAACCCGCCTTTCGGCGGGTTTTTTGTTGGGTGCGCGCGGCATTTTTGCCACAGTCCGCGACCCTCTTGCAAGATTTAACGGTTGTTTTTACGACGCGTTACGCGTGCACGATCTGCGTGTTGCCGTGATCGTCGTCGTCGTGCGAATCGATATCCCACACCGGGAACGGATCGTCGAACGCGTGCCATCCCGCCGCGCCGAGCGCGAATTCCGCGTCGGTGAGCAGGCACGCATCGAGCTTCGCGCGCCATGCATCCGCGTCGAGCGCGATGCCGATCATCACGAGTTCCTGCCGGCGATCGCCCACCGTGCGATCGTCGAGATCGCCGTGCCATTCGGCGCGGATTTCAGCGAGCAGCTCGTCGTCGTCCGGCCATTCCGCGCGATCCTGCGCAGCCCACCAGAGACCCGCCGGGCCATGCCGGCATACGCCGCCCGCCTGCGACAGCGAACCCGCGATGTCGTTGCGCGTCGCGAGCCAGAAGAAGCCCTTGCTGCGCAGCACGCCCGGCCACTCCTGGTGCAGCAGCGCCCAGAGTCGTGCCGGATGAAACGGCCGGCGCGCACGGTAAACAAAATTGCCGATCCCGAATTCGTCGGCTTCGCCGTGCACGTGCGCATGATGTTCGTCATGGCAGTCCGGGTCGTCGCAATGCGTGCGATCGTCGTCGAGCGACGCAAGCCAGCCCGGCGCATTCGCGGCCTCGTCGAAATCGAAGCGGCCCGTGTTCAGCACTTCGTCGAGCGGCACGTTGCCGAACGTCGACACGACCTGGTGCGCGCGCGGATTGAGTCGCGCGAAGATGTGCTGCAGGTGTGCGAGTGCGTCGGCGTCGACGAGGTCGGCCTTGTTGATCACCAGCACGTCGCAGAACTCGATCTGTTCGATCAGCAGCTCGACGAGCGTGCGGTCGTCCTCTTCCGACGCGGCGATGCCGCGCGTCGCGAGCGCGTCATCCGAGCCGTAGTCGCGCAGGAAGTTGTACGCGTCGACCACGGTGACGAGCGTGTCGAGCCGTGCGACGGCCGACAGCGACGTGCCGTCGTCGTCGACGAACGTGAAGGTTTCGGCGATCGGCATCGGCTCCGCGATACCGGTCGATTCGATCATGATCGCGTCGAAGCGGCCTTCGGACGCGAGCGTGCGGATCTCGACGAGCAGGTCGTCGCGCAGCGTGCAGCAGATGCAGCCGTTCGACATCTCGACGAGGCGTTCCTCGACGTGCGACAGCGCCTGCGCGTCGCGCACGAGCGAGGCGTCGATGTTGACCGCCGCGAGATCGTTGACGATCACGGCGACTTTCAGGCCCGCGCGGTTCGACAGGACGTGGTTGAGCAGCGTGGTCTTGCCGGCGCCGAGGAAGCCGGACAGCACGGTGACGGGCAACGGCTGGTTCATTGCCGGATTCATAGCGATATGCACCAACGGAAAAATTGAAAAAGCGGCCGCGGCGCCCTTCCGGGGCACGATCGGCCCGCGAACGGGCGAAATGGCGGCGTGAGCCCGCATTGTGCATCAAACGCGCGCCGGCCGGCCGGTACGGCGTCGGGCCACGGCGCGGCGCGATGTCACTGCACGGGCGGCAGCAGCTTCCATTGCGCGAGGATGCCGGCGATCTGCCGCGCATATTTGTCGCGCAGCGACGGTGTTTCGGAATGATAGGCGCCGACGGCCTGCCACGTGTTGCCGTAGCGGTTCATCTTCTGCTTGAGATGCCACGCGGCGATGTAGACGTTCTTGCACGGTTCCATCAGCGTGTCGCGGCCGATTCCGTAGCGCGACAGCGTCGACAGGTGGATCGAATTGATCTGCATCAGGCCGTAGTCGACCGAGCCGTTCGTGTTCTTGTTCAGCGCGTTGGGCCGGTTGCGCGATTCCTGCCACGCGATCGCGCGCAGGATCAGCGGATTGACCTGCTGATATCTGGCCGCTTCGTCGAAACAGTCCGCGCGAGCGTTCGCGCTGGCGAAACACGCGCCGGCGGCGATCAACGCGATCGAAACGAACCGTCTGTTCATGGTGCGGAATCGACAAGAAATTGCGTGCGGGTCGGGAAAACCCGTGCCTGTTATTCGTGCGACGAGAAACGTGCCGCCCGTATCATACCGACAGTCCGTCAGCTTGCGACATACAGGAATACGGCAGCCCGGTTATACCGCATTTGCGTGTCGGTTCATCGTGCAACGGGGACGATGGCCGGCATGCCGAGAACAGTGTCGAATCTTACATATTGCATACGGATCGCCGGATACATGTCGTATGTGAGACAGTCCTCGGATCAATGTGATATTTCGGACATGAAAAACTGCTAATGTCGCCTCTTTCGGACTTGGATCCCAGCACTACCGCCGGAAGTGGCCTGAGCCGGCATCGACCCATTCATCCATGACAAGAAATCGCTTCGTTATGCGGCGTGTCGCCACGACCTTGATCGTCGCCGGCCTCATCGTCTCGCAGGCCGCCTACGCTCAGGTCACGCTCAACTTCGTGAACGCGGACATCGACCAGGTCGCCAAGGCGATCGGCGCCGCAACCGGCAAGACCATCATCGTCGACCCTCGTGTGAAGGGGCAGCTCAACCTCGTGGCCGAACGTCCGGTGCCGGAAGACCAGGCACTGAAGACGCTGCAGTCGGCGCTGCGCATGCAGGGCTTCGCGCTCGTGCAGGATCACGGCGTGCTGAAGGTCGTGCCCGAGGCCGACGCGAAGCTGCAGGGCGTGCCGACTTACGTCGGCAATGCGCCGCAGGCGCGCGGCGACCAGGTGATCACGCAGGTGTTCGAGCTGCACAACGAATCGGCGAACAACCTGTTGCCCGTGCTGCGGCCGCTGATCTCGCCGAACAACACGGTGACGGCCTACCCGGCGAACAACACGATCGTCGTGACCGACTACGCGGACAACGTGCGGCGCATCGCGCAGATCATCGCGGGCGTGGATAGCGCCGCGGGCGCGCAGGTGCAGGTCATTCCGCTGCGCAACGCGAATGCGATCGACCTCGCCGCGCAACTGCAGAAAATGCTCGACCCGGGCGCGATCGGCAACAGCGATGCCACGCTGAAGGTGTCGGTCACGGCCGACCCGCGCACCAACTCGCTGATGCTGCGCGCCTCGAGCGCATCGCGCCTCGCGGCCGCCAAGCGGCTCGTGCAGCAGCTCGACGCGCCGAGCGGCGTGCCGGGCAACATGCACGTGGTGCCGCTGCGCAACGCCGATGCGGTGAAGCTCGCGAAGACGCTGCGCGGCATGCTCGGCAAGGGCAGCGGCAACGACAGCGGCTCGTCGGCGTCGTCCAACGATGCGAACAGCTTCAACCAGAACGGCGGCTCGTCGTCGAGCGGCAACTTCTCGACCGGCACGTCCGGCACCCCGCCGCTGCCGTCGGGCGGCCTCGGCGGCTCGTCGTCCTCATCGTCGTCGTACGGCGGCTCGTCCAGCGGTGGCGGGCTCGGCAGCGGCGGCCTGCTCGGTGGCGACAAGGACAAGGGCGACGACAACCAGCCCGGCGGGATGATCCAGGCGGATGCGGCGACCAACTCGCTGATCATCACCGCGTCGGATCCGGTCTACCGGAACCTGCGCTCGGTGATCGACCAGCTCGACGCACGGCGTGCGCAGGTCTATATCGAAGCGCTGATCGTCGAACTGAACTCGAACACGTCCGGCAACCTCGGCATTCAGTGGCAGATCGCGCAGGGCCAGTTTCTCGGCGGCACGAACTTCAATTCCCCCGGTACGCCCACCGGCAACATCCTCGGGGTGTCGGGCGCGGTTGCAGCCGGCGGTGCGACGGGTCTCGGCGCGTTGGGGCAGACGCTCCTGCCGGGCCTCAACGTCGGTTGGCTGCACAACATGTTCGGCGTGCAGGGCCTCGGCGCGCTGCTCAATTACTTCGCGGGCGTGAGTGACGCGAACGTGCTGTCGACGCCGAACCTCATCACGCTCGACAACGAAGAGGCGAAAATCGTCGTCGGCCAGAACGTGCCGATTCCGACGGGTTCGTATTCGAACCTGACGAGCGGCAATACGAACAACGCATTCAATACCTACGATCGCCGCGACGTCGGTCTCACGCTGCACGTGAAGCCGCAGATCACCGACGGCGGCATTCTGAAGCTGCAGCTCTACACCGAGGATTCGGCGGTCGTGACCTCCACTGCGACCGCAGTCAACGGCCCGACCTTCACCAAGCGCTCGATCCAGTCGACGATCCTCGCGGACAACGGCGAAATCATCGTGCTCGGCGGCCTGATGCAGGACAACTACGCCGTGTCGAACAGCAAGGTGCCGCTGCTGGGCGACATCCCGTGGATCGGCCAGCTGTTCCGCTCGGAGAACAAGAACCGCCAGAAGACCAACCTGATGGTGTTCCTGCGCCCGGTGATCATCAACGATCGCAATGTCGCGCAGCAAGTCACGGCTAACCGCTACGACTACATTCAGGGCGTGACGGGCGCGTACAAGTCGGACAACAACGTGATGCGCGACAAGGACGATCCGGTCGTCCCGCCGATGCCGCTGGGTCCGAGCCAGGGTGGCACGCCGGCGGGCAACCTGTTCGATCTCGACAAGATGCGCCGCCAGCAGATGCAGCGCCAGGTGGCGCCGGTGCCGGCCCAGCCGTTGCCGGAAGCGACGCCCGCGCAGCCGCAGAGCGTGCCGCAGCAGGCGGTGCCGCAACAGCCGCTGACGGCCACGCCGGGAGCGTCGCAGTGAGCGACGTGCTCGCGTCCCCTTCCCACGACGGCGCGCCGGGCGAACGGCAGCCGCCGTCGCCGCTCGCCGCGCGACTGTTGCCGTACGGCTTCGCGAAGAGCGGCCAGGTGCTGATCGCGCACCAGCTCGACGACACGCTCGAGGTGTGGATCAGCGAGCGCACGAGCGACGCCGCGCTCGCGGAGATCGCGCGCAACTTCGGCTCGATTTCCGTGCATCGCGTGCCGGCCGACGAGCTCGCGCAGGCGATCAACCACGCGTATGCGCGCCAGGACGGCAGTGCCGCGCAGGTGGTCGGCGAGGTCGAAGGCGAAGTCGACCTGTCGCGACTGATGCAGGACATCCCCGAAGTCGAGGATCTGCTCGAATCGGAAGACGACGCGCCGATCATCCGGATGATCAACGCGCTGCTCACGCAAGCGGCGCGCGAACAGGCATCGGACATCCACATCGAGCCGTTCGAGAACGCATCGGTCGTGCGCTTTCGCGTCGACGGCACGCTGCGCGACGTCGTGCGGCCGAAGAAGGCGCTGCACGGTGCGCTGATCTCGCGGATCAAGATCATGGCGCAGCTCGACATCGCGGAGAAGCGTTTGCCGCAGGACGGCCGCATCACGCTGCGCGTCGGCGGCCGGCCGGTCGACGTGCGCGTATCGACGCTGCCGACCGGACACGGCGAGCGCGCGGTGCTGCGTCTGCTCGAAAAGGATGCGGCGCGGCTGAACCTCGAAGCGCTCGGGATGGGTCGCGACACGCTCGGCCAGTTCGACAAGCTGATCGCGCGCCCGCACGGCATCGTGCTCGTCACGGGCCCGACGGGTTCGGGCAAGACGACCACGCTGTATGCGTCGATGTCGCGGCTCGAAACCGCGACGACCAACATCATGACCGTCGAGGATCCGATCGAATACGATCTCGGCGGCATCGGCCAGACGCAGGTGAACGAGCGGATCGGGATGACTTTTGCCCGCGCGCTGCGCTCGATCCTGCGCCAGGATCCGGACGTGATCATGATCGGCGAAATCCGCGACCTCGAAACCGCGCAGATCGCGGTGCAGGCGTCGCTGACGGGCCACCTCGTGCTCGCGACGCTGCACACCAACGATGCGGCATCGGCCGTCACGCGTCTGACCGACATGGGCGTCGAGCCCTACCTGCTCGCCTCGTCGCTGCTCGGCGTGCTCGCGCAGCGGCTCGTGCGGCAGCTCTGCCCCGTCTGCAAGGAAGAACGCCAGGAAGAAGGCCGCACCGTGTGGCATCCGGTCGGTTGTGACAAGTGCGGGCATTCGGGTTATTCGGGCCGGCGTGGCGTATACGAACTGCTGCTGGTCGACGAGTCGATCCGCTCGCTGATCCACCGCAATGCGGCCGATGCCGAGATTCTCGCCGCCGGCCGTGCGGAAGGGATGCGTACGCTGCGCGACGACGCCGAGCGTTGGCTCGCGTCGGGCGCGACGTCGCTCGAGGAAGTGCTGCGCGTGACGGGAGGCGCATAGCGCGATGCCGGCATTCCGTTTCGAAGCAATCGATTCGGCGGGACGCGCGCAGAAAGGCGTCATCGATGCCGACAGCGCGCGTGCCGCGCGCGGCCAGCTGCGCACGCAGGGGCTGACGCCGCTCGTCGTCGAACCGGCCGCCAGCGCGACGCGCGGGGCGCGGTCGCAGCGGCTCGCGTTCGGCCGCAAGCTGTCGCAGCGCGAACAGGCGATCCTCACGCGCCAGCTCGCGAGCCTGCTGATCGCGGGGCTGCCGCTCGACGAGGCGCTCGGCGTGCTGACCGAGCAGGCCGAGCGCGACTACATCCGCGAACTGATGGCCGCGATCCGCGCCGAGGTGCTCGGCGGTCATTCGCTCGCGAATGCGCTGGGCCAGCATCCGCGTGATTTCCCGGAAATCTACCGCGCGCTCGTCGCGGCGGGCGAGCACACCGGCAAGCTCGGCATCGTGCTGTCGCGCCTCGCCGACTACATCGAGCAGAGCAACGCGCTGAAGCAGAAGATCCTGCTGGCGTTCACGTATCCGGGCATCGTCACGCTGATCGCATTCGGCATCGTCACGTTCCTGCTGAGCTACGTCGTGCCGCAGGTCGTCAACGTGTTCGCGAGCACGAAACAGCAGCTGCCCATGCTGACGATCGTGATGATGGCACTGTCGGATTTCGTGCGGCACTGGTGGTGGGCGATCCTGATCGCGGTCGCGCTCGTCGCGTGGTTCGTGAAGGCGACGCTGTCGCGCGACGGGCCCCGGTTGCGCTTCGACCGCTGGGTGCTGACCGCGCCGCTCGCGGGCAAGCTCGTGCGCGGCTACAACACCGTGCGCTTCGCGAGCACGCTCGGCATTCTCACCGCGGCGGGCGTGCCGATCCTGCGCGCGCTGCAGGCGGCCGGCGAGACACTGTCGAACCGCGCGATGCGCGCGAACATCGACGACGCGATCGTGCGCGTGCGCGAAGGCTCCGCGCTGTCGCGCGCACTGAACAACGTGAAGACGTTTCCGCCGGTGCTCGTGCACCTGATTCGTTCCGGTGAAGCGACGGGCGACGTGACGACGATGCTGGATCGCGCGGCCGAAGGCGAAGCGCGCGAGCTCGAGCGTCGCACGATGTTCCTGACGAGCCTGCTGGAGCCGCTGCTGATCCTGGCGATGGGCGGCATCGTGCTCGTGATCGTGCTGGCCGTGATGCTGCCGATCATCGAGCTGAACAACATGGTGCAGTGACGGGCTGACCGTGGGTCAGGCCGTCACCTTCGGCTTCAGCGCATGTAGATCGCCGGGGACGGCGTGTTGGCGGGAAGCTGGACTTCGGTGCGGGCGCCGTTGCGCTCGACGATGATCGAGCGGGGGCGGACTTCGGCGAGCTTCGCGCCGGACGTGACGTCCGCGCCGAGCGACACGGCACGCGGCGGTTCGCCGCCGACGCCGACGATCGCGGCGCCACCGTGGTCGAGCGCGAGGATGCCGAACAGGTGGATGTCCTGCACGGGATTCTTGTCGAGCTGACCGCCGAAGAGCGCCGCGGCGTCCTCGGTGCGGATCGGCAGCCGCGCGGCGGCGGCGGGCAGCGGCGCTTCGCGAGCCGACAGCGTGACGACCCAGTAGGTGGCCGTCGCGCACAAACCCGCGAAGAGGGCGAGGGAAAGGATCCGGATCGAGAGCGCGTTCATGCGCGCTATTGTACGGATGTATATGAAATTTGCGTTGGGTGAAAGCCCTCGGCAATGCGCGCCTTACAATGCGTGCTCCGCGCCCGCGGGTTCGGAAGCTTGCCGTCAGGCAATCGTCCGGTGCGCCGGGTGCGTCACTCAACCAACGACATTTTTTGGAAAGAGGTAGTCAGTCATGCAAACGTGGATCACTCGCCGCAACGCGGCCGTGCGTCGTCAGCGCGGTTTCACGCTGATCGAGATCATGGTGGTGGTCGCGATCCTCGGGATCCTGGCGGCACTGATCGTGCCGAAGATCATGAGCCGCCCGGACGAAGCGCGCCGCATCGCCGCCAAGCAGGACATCGGCACGATCATGCAGGGGCTCAAGCTGTACCGTCTCGACAACGGCCGCTACCCGACCCAGGAGCAGGGCCTGAACGCGCTGATCCAGAAGCCGACCACCGATCCGATCCCGAACAACTGGAAGGACGGCGGCTATCTCGAGCGCCTGCCGAACGATCCGTGGGGCAACGGCTACAAGTACCTGAACCCGGGCGTGCACGGCGAGATCGACGTGTTCAGCTACGGCGCCGACGGCAAGGAAGGCGGCGAAGGCAACGATTCCGACATCGGTTCGTGGCAATAAGGCTTCACTGACCGGCCCGACGCTTCGTTCCCGTTCTTCATGCTCGCCATTCGCACGACCTCCCGCTGCGGCCGCGATTGCCGTGCGCGTCGCGGCGCGGCTGCGTCCGTGCCGGCGCATGCCGACGGCGGGCAGGCGTGGCACGGTGCGCGGCGTCATCACGCACGCGGCTTCACGCTGCTCGAAATGCTGGTCGTGCTCGTGATCGCGGGGCTGCTCGTGTCGCTCGCGTCGCTGTCGCTCACGCGCAATCCGCGCACCGATCTGCGCGAGGAAGCGCAGCGCATCGCGCTGCTGTTCGAGACCGCCGGCGACGAAGCGCAGGTGCGTGCCCGGCCGATCGCGTGGCAGCCGACCGCGCACGGCTTCCGGTTCGACGTCAGCTCGCCCGACGGCTGGCGCACGCTGCGTGACGACCTGCTGCGCCCGCGTGACTGGGACGGTGGCGTCACGGGCGCCGACATCGACTATCCGGGGTCCGACACGCATGCGAATCGTGTCGTGTTCGGCACCGAGAGCATCGACACGCCGGTGCGCGTGACGCTGCATTCGGCCGCCGGCAGCGCGACGATCGTCGGCACCGGCAACGGCCGCTACGAGGTGCAATGACGATGCGTCGTCGCCTGCCCTTCCCCGTTGCTTCGTCTCGCCGCCATGCCTCGAAGGGGCTTCCTTCGAGCCGCGGTTTCACGATGATCGAGGTGCTGGTCGCGCTCGCGATCATCGCCGTCGCGCTCGCCGCGTCGATCCGCGCGGTCGGCACGATGGCGACCAATGCCTCCGATCTGCATCGCCGGCTGCTGGCCGGCTGGAGCGCCGACAACGCGCTCGCGCAGATGCGCCTCACGCATGCGTGGCCGGAGATCGGCGAGCAGAGTTTCGACTGCTCGCAAGGCAACGTGCAGCTCGTCTGCACGCAGCGCGTGAGCACCACGCCCAACCCGGTGTTCCGGCGCGTCCGGATTTCGGTGAGCATGCCGGGGCGCACCGGCGTGCTCGCGCAGATGGTGACGGTGGTCGCGAATGAAACCAGCCGTCCGCTCTGACGCGCCGATGCGCCGCCCGCTCGCCCGCCCTGCCCGCGGCTTTACGCTGATCGAGCTGATGATCGCGATCGCGATCCTTGCGGTGGTCGCGATCCTCGCGTGGCGCGGGCTCGACCAGATCATGCGCGGGCGCGACAAGGTCGCGGCCGCGATGGAAGACGAGCGCGTGTTCGCGCAGATGTTCGACCAGATGCGCATCGACGCGCGGCTCGCCGCGACCGACGACGAGGCCGGCCAGCCGGCGATCGGCGTCGCCGGCAATACGCTGCAGATCGTCCGCGAACTCGAAGTGCCGGGCGCCGCGCCGCGGCTGCAGGTGATCCGCTACCGGATCGCCGGCGGGCGCGTCGTGCGCTATGCGTCGCCGCCGATCGACGACGCGAACCGGCTGCGCAGCGTGCTGAAGGACAGCAGCGTCGAAGGTTGGAGCTGGGTCGCGCTGATGGGCGGCGTCGGCGCGATCGACGCGAAGCTGTACGTGCCGCGCGTGGGCTGGACCACCAACCTGCAGACGGCCAACGACGCGCTCGCGCAGAACAACGATGCGCTCAAGGTGCCGCAGATCGGCAACGCGCCGCCGACGCGCGCGGTGACGGGGCTGCAGGTCAGCATCGGCGCGACGTCGCTGCGCGTGCCGGTCACGCGCATCTTCCTCGTCGGGGAATGACGATGCGCGCGCGCCCTCACCGCTCATTGCGTGCCGCCCGTGCGGCCGGTCCCGCACCGGCACGCGGCCGCCAGCGCGGCGCGGCGATCATTACCGCGCTGCTGGTCGTCGCGCTGTCGGCGATCCTGGTCTCGGGGATGCTGTGGCGCCAGCAGGTGCAGATCCGCCGCATCGAGAATCAGCGCATGCTCGCGCAGGCACAGTGGGTCGCACGCGGCGCGCTCGACTGGACGCGGATGATCCTGCGCTCCGAAGGCGACACGGCGCCCGGCATCACATATCTCGGCGGCATCTGGGGCGTACCGATCGCGAAGACCAAGCTGTCGGATTTCCTCGGCCGGATCGGCGCGCCCAACGACACCGGTGGCGAAGACACCTATATCTCCGGCTCGATCGAGGACGCGCAGGCGAAGTTCAACCTGCGCAACTTGGTCGCGTCGCCGGCGCCCGGCGTGCTGCAGTTGAACGTCACGCAAGTCCAGGCGTTCCAGCGCCTGCTGACGACGCTCGGCTACGACGGCGCGTTCGCGAAGCGCATCGCGCTGCAGGTGCGCGCGAGCCTGCTGAATTCGGCGACGCGTTTCCAGATGCCGACGCTGCCGGGGGGCGGCACGGCGCCGCCGGTCACCGCACCGGTGACGACCGATCAGCAAGGCGGTGGCGGCTTCACCGACGATCCCGGCATGACGGGCGGCGATCGCGGGCCCGCGCCGCTGATGATGACGGGTGTCGACAGCCTGCTCGACGTCGACGGCGTGACGCCCGAGATGGTCGCGCGGCTGCGCCCGTTCGTCACCGTGCTGCCGACCACGACGCCCGTGAACATGAATACCGCGCCGGCCGAGGTGATCGCGGCGCTGATGCCGGGGATGAGCGTGTCGTCCGCGCAGGCGCTCGTGTCGCGCCGCGAGACCGTGTTTTTCCGCAACGTCGCCGACGTGCAGCTCGCGCTGCGCGGCGCCGGTGCACCGAACGTGACGCTCGACCAGAGCCAGATCGACGTCAATTCGAGCTATTTCATCGTGCATGGCCGGATCCAGCACGATCGCGCGGAGGTCGATCGCACCTCGCTCGTGTATCGTGATCCGACCACGCATTCGACACGGGTCGTGCGCATCCGCGACCAGCTATAACGACGCCAAGGCAAGATTCGCGCAGCGCGACACGCGGCCTTGTTTACAATGCCGGATTATTCAGTCCGGGCGAACGCCGGCCTGCGATCCAGCCGCCACGCTCACTCACCGAATCACCGCACGCATATTTT
>NZ_JAAGPM010000371.1:0-376 GCF_017104865.1 Burkholderia sp. Ac-20349 | reverse complement strand
GGCCAGCGTGGCCCGGTCGGCGCCGACGGCCGCCGCCCGCGCATCGAGCAGCGCCGCATCGCCGAGCACGGTGAAATGCGCGTCGGGCCAGCGCTGCGCGGCATCACGCAGCGCCTGCACGGTCAGCTCCGGGCCGACCCCCGCCGGTTCGCCGGTGGTGATTGCGATCTGCAGCGCGGGCGTGGTCATCTGATACTCGCTCAGTTCGCCGGACCGGCGCCGCCGAACTTGTACTGCACGTACGACGAATCGCGCAGCTCACGCAGCCAGTCGGCATACGCCTGTTCGGCCTTGCGCTGGCCGATTGCCTGACGCGCGATGTCCATCTGCTGCTGCACCGAGCCTTCCGCTTCGCGGCGGCTCAGCACCTGGATCA
>NZ_JAAGPM010000370.1:0-389 GCF_017104865.1 Burkholderia sp. Ac-20349 | reverse complement strand
ACGGTCACCACGGTAGGATTCATGACTGGGGTGAAGTCGTAACAAGGTAGCCGTATCGGAAGGTGCGGCTGGATCACCTCCTTTCCAGAGCTTCTCGCAAAATTGAGCGCTCACGCTTATCGGCTGTAAATTTAAAGACAGACTCAGGGGTCTGTAGCTCAGTCGGTTAGAGCACCGTCTTGATAAGGCGGGGGTCGTTGGTTCGAATCCAACCAGACCCACCATTGTCTGGCGGTAACACACCTGAGGTCATCTGTACTCAATGGGGGCATAGCTCAGCTGGGAGAGCACCTGCTTTGCAAGCAGGGGGTCGTCGGTTCGATCCCGTCTGCCTCCACCAATCACCAACGCTAAGCGCTTGGTTCAGACACTGAACCGAGAATTTTGCA
>NZ_JAAGPM010000369.1:0-395 GCF_017104865.1 Burkholderia sp. Ac-20349 | reverse complement strand
ACGGTCACCACGGTAGGATTCATGACTGGGGTGAAGTCGTAACAAGGTAGCCGTATCGGAAGGTGCGGCTGGATCACCTCCTTTCCAGAGCTTCTCGCAAAATTGAGCGCTCACGCTTATCGGCTGTTGATAAAGACAGACTAGCTGTCTGCGGTTAAACCGGTTATAATGCCGGCCGCTTTCAATAATCTTCAATGAGAAACATTCGAATGAAGTTTGGTTCGAGTTTTTCTCATTGGCGATTGAGCCAGTCAGAGCGGTACGAAAGTATCGGCTGTCGTTCTTTAACAATCTGGAAGAAGTAAGTAATTTGGATAGCGGAAGCGTCTTGAGATGGACGTGAAAACTATCCGGGTTGTGATTGTATCGATGTATCTCAAGATGATTCGAACTCT
>NZ_JAAGPM010000368.1:0-426 GCF_017104865.1 Burkholderia sp. Ac-20349 | reverse complement strand
AGTACAACGCGGGCGACGGCACCACCCGCAACGACCTGAAGACGATGAGCGTGACCGCGAACCAGTGGGTGTATGCGGCGTTCGTGATCGACACGGTCGGCAAGACGATGACGGCCTACACGTTCGACCCGGTGCTCGGCGAGCAGAAGCAGAGCACGCCGCTCACGGTGTCGGTGGCCGCGCTGCCGGGCCTCGGCACGAAGACCTTCGGCGTCAACGAGGACGGCACGGGCCAGTACCACATGCTCGCGTGCGGTTACCCGGCGAGCCACTACAGCGGCGGCTACACGGTCAACGCGTGCACGACGGTCAAGCCGAACGTGGAGAGCTTCTCCGACGTCGCGATGTGGAACCGCGTCGTGACCGAAACCGAACTGCAGTCGGTCGCGGGCTCGGGCAAGCCGCTGTCGACGATCCTTCACTGAC
>NZ_JAAGPM010000367.1:0-515 GCF_017104865.1 Burkholderia sp. Ac-20349 | reverse complement strand
ATCGCCAAGAACGAGCTGTTCGCGCTGCTCGGCAGCTCGGGCTGCGGCAAGTCGACGTTGCTGCGCATGCTCGCCGGGCTCGAGACGGCCACCTCCGGCAAGATCTTCGTCGACGGCGAAGATCTTGCGTCGCTGCCGCCGTACCGCCGTCCGGTGAACATGATGTTCCAGTCGTACGCGCTGTTCCCGCACATGACGGTCGAATCGAACGTCGCGTTCGGCCTGAAGCAGGAAGGCACGCCGAAAAACGAGATCAAGGAGCGCGTAGCCGACGCGCTCGCGCTCGTGCAGATGAGCAAGTACGCGCAGCGCAAGCCGCACCAGCTCTCCGGCGGCCAGCAGCAGCGTGTCGCGCTGGCCCGCTCGCTGGTCAAGCGCCCGAAGCTCCTGCTGCTCGACGAGCCGATGTCCGCGCTCGACAAGAAGATCCGCCAGAAAACCCAGCTCGAACTCGTGAACATCATCGAGAAGGTCGACGTGACCTGCGTGATGGTCACGCACGACCAGGAAGAGGC
>NZ_JAAGPM010000366.1:0-687 GCF_017104865.1 Burkholderia sp. Ac-20349 | reverse complement strand
CACAGTACTCGCGGGCGAGGTGTTCGTTGGTGGCGCGTTGCTCGTAGTCCATCGTCAGGCCATGGGCCTTGAGAACGGCGGCTGCGATCTCGGTCACGCTGAGCGTCTGGAAGATCCGCCAGTCGGACGAGAGCTTGAGGCGTGCGAGGCGCGACTCGACCACCGCCGAATAGCGAGTACGTCGAAAACCGGTATCGCCCTGAACGAACGACGAAACCGCACCATGCACGTAGCGTACGGGCTGGCCACCCTGCCAGATGGTCAACAGCCCATTCCGATCGAGCACCTGTCCAAAGTCGATGGCCGGATTGGCACTGGCCAGTTCAACCTGCAAGCGAAAGGTCTCGGACAGCCCCTCATGCAGCGTGAACTCGACGACCTCGAATGATTCGTCGCCAGCAGTGAAGGTAAAACGCAGGTCGGATGACATCATCACAAGCATTCCTTACCAGTCCATGATCGAGCCGTCGATCTACACGTGCGCCGAGCGACCGACGTATGCACTGGTCGCTCGGATCGCCCGAACTTAGGCTTCCTGCGGCTTGCGCCAGTCGTCCGAAGCCTCGGTACCGGCGATCGCATGAGTCCAGGTGATCTTGCGGTACGCCATGGAGACCTTCACCAATTGGGTGTACTCGGCCTTGCTGGGGTCCTGCGCGTGCGGCAGCGCGGTGTTGATATTGACGA
>NZ_JAAGPM010000365.1:0-735 GCF_017104865.1 Burkholderia sp. Ac-20349 | reverse complement strand
GGCGCCGGATGGCGAGTGGCTATTGGCCGATACGGTCGCACCCGAACCGCCCGACGACGACATCCTCGTGTTCCCGCGCGGCGCGGCGGCCGGCGAGTGCCTGCACCGCCTGTTCGAACTCAGCCGCTTCACGGAGCCCGAGTCGTGGCCCAGGGCCGCGCTCGGCGCGCTGCACGACCGGCCGGTCGAGGCCGAGCCCGAACTCGCGACGCGCCTGCCGGCGATGATGGTGCAGCTGGTCGACGATGTCGTCAGCACCGAGCTCGTGCCGGGCATGCGGCTCGCCGATCTCGATCCGGCGAAGCGGCTCGACGAAATGGGTTTCCTGTTCCCGGCGCCGTCGCTCGACCTGATGGCGCTGCGTCGCCTGCTGGTCGCGCACGGCTACCCGGATGTTGCACTGGAGGCGGGCCTGCTCGCCGGTTTCATCAAGGGTTTCATCGACATGATCGTCGAACACGACGGCCGCTTCTGGATCGTCGACTGGAAGTCGAACCATCTCGGCACGACGCCGGATGCCTACGGCCCGCGCGCGCTCGACGTCGCGATGGCCGATCACGCGTATCACCTGCAGGCGCTGCTCTATACGGTCGCACTGCATCGCTATTTGCGCGGGCGCGATCATGCATGCGCGCATCGCGCGGGTCGTCTACGGCGCCGCCGACCCGAAGACGGGCGCCTGCGGCAGCGTGATCGACGCGTTCGCGAATCCGCAGTTGAATCACCATACCGAAG
>NZ_JAAGPM010000364.1:0-772 GCF_017104865.1 Burkholderia sp. Ac-20349 | reverse complement strand
CGACCGGGCCGTCGGCCGATGCGCGGGCGGCGGGCGCGGCCGTGCCGCAGGCCGTCGCTGCATCGAATGCGGGGACTGCACGACGCGACGACGCGGCACGCACGCCGGCTGTCGGCACGACGCTTCGCGCTAACCCCGTTCTCGCGCGCGCGGCCGCGGCGAATCCGGCGCCGAACCCGTCGGTCATGCCGCCGATCCCCCTGTTCCAGCACGATCGTCTGATCGTTACGCAAAGCGACTGATGCACCACGACAACCTTCATACCGCCGCGCCGCCGGCTGCCCTGAACGACCCGGCACTCGACGCGCGCCGCGCGACGCGCCGCAAGCGCTTCATCGTGTTCTTCGCGGTCGTGCTGGTGGCCGCGCTTGCATGGATCGCGTACTGGCTGCTGAGCGATCGCTATTACGAAGACACCGACGACGCCTACGTCGCCGGCAGCATCGTGCAGGTCGCCGCGCAGATCCCCGGATCGGTGACCGACGTCGTGGTCGCCGATACGCAGGTCGTGCGCGCCGGCCAGACGCTCGTGAAGCTCGACGACACCGAGGCGTCGGTCGCGTTCGCGCAGGCGAAGGCGCAGCTCGCACAGGCCGTGCGGCAGGTCGCGAACGCGAAGATCTCGAACACGATGTACGTCGAGGCCGTGAACGCGCGGCGCGCCGACCTGTCGCTCGCGCAGCGCGCGTTCGCCGCGCGCTCGGGCGCGTCGGTCGAGATCGTCGCTCCCGAGGAACTCGCGCGTGCGCGGGCGGCGGTCGCCGGCGCGCAG
>NZ_JAAGPM010000363.1:0-840 GCF_017104865.1 Burkholderia sp. Ac-20349 | reverse complement strand
GCGCAAACACGACCTCGCCGTCGGCAATGGCGCGCACCGGTTCCGGATTCGCGTCGGGGCCTGGCGCGACCAGATGCACACCGCCATGCCAACCGAACTGATGGCTAACGGGGAAACTGCCTTTGCCACTCTTTTCACCGAGGCCGAAGGTACCGTCGTTCCTGTCATCGTCGATTCGTGGTTGAGGCGTGCCCAGGAAGGGAAAGCTGATAAGCATGGAGGATTCCAGGTTCTACTCGGAGAGCGAGACTTCGTTGGGATCGATGGGTTGTTCAGGCTGCGGTTGACCATTGATACCGAACGGATTGCCACGGCCAGCGTCACCGCCGGCCATCGGGCCATTGAATTGCGTCAGCACGGCACTGAAGGTAATTCCGCTATCGTCCAGCGTGATGGTGCCGCCCGGGCCGCGCAGCCGGAACACGTCGCCGGCCTGTAGCTCGATGACCTTGGTTCGCGTGGTCATGGTCTGTCCGGCCTCGACATCGATACGGCCCTGTACCTGCTGCTTCAGGTGTCCCCCAATGTCCAATGTGTGGTTGGCAGCCGTCTTGTCGCGGCGGTTATTGCCCACCGCTTCCGTGCGGTCCTTGCCCGTCGTGATCGTGTGGTTGCGACCGATGGTCAGAAAGTCGTCCTGCCCGATGTCGTGCCGCCGGTCTTGCCCGATCGCGACCTGCTCGTCGTGCCCCACCGCCTCCTTACGGTCGTTGCCGATCGCAATCGTCTCGTCGTGCTCGACCTGCTCGCTGCGGTCGTGACCGACGAACGTGGTTTCGTCGTGGTTGACGTGGATGTTCTGATCGCGCTGCGCGTGAACGTAGATTTCCTCTTGCCCGG
>NZ_JAAGPM010000362.1:0-879 GCF_017104865.1 Burkholderia sp. Ac-20349 | reverse complement strand
CCGCACCGCGGGCGCCGGGCGGCACCCCGGGGGCATCAGGCGCGTCAGGTGCGTCCGAGGCCGCCATGCAGGCCGCGCTGCCGAACGACACGCAGTCGACCGAGATCCGCAAGGCGATGCAGGACGCCTCCGCGTATATCCGCGGCCTCGCGCAGCTGCGCGGGCGCAATGCCGAATGGGCCGAGCGCGCGGTGCGCGAGGCCGTGAGCCTGTCGGCGAACGAGGCGCGCGCGCAACATGTGGTCGACCTGATCGCGCAGGATCCGGCCGACCTCGCTCGCCAGCTCGACGGCCACACCGCGACGACTACCGCCGGCACGGCGCGGCTCGCGACCGCGCATGCGCCGCTCGTCGTGCTCCAGCCCGACTGGCGCAGCCGCTTCCTGGCGATCATCGCCGACCCGAACGTCGCGCTGATCCTGCTGACGATCGGCATCTACGGCCTCTTCTTCGAATTCGCGAACCCCGGCTTCGTGCTGCCGGGCGTCGTCGGCACGATCTGCCTGCTGATCGGGCTGTTCGCGATGCAGTTGCTGCCGATCAGCTATGCGGGCCTCGGCCTCGTGCTGCTTGGTCTCGGCTGCCTGGTCGCCGAGGCGTTCCTGCCGACCTTCGGCGTGCTCGGGTTCGGCGGGATCGTGTCGTTCACGATCGGCGCGCTGATGCTGATCGATACCGACGTGCCCGGCTACGGGATTCCGTGGCCCGTGATCGCGAGCCTCGCGCTCGGCGGCGGGCTGCTCGTCGCGGGCGTATCGAGCGTCGCGCTGCGCGCGCGGCGCCGCCCGGTCGTGACGGGTGCCGAGGCGATGGTCGGCAGCATCGGCGAAGTGCTCGACGACGGCCTGCTGGCCGACCAGCCGCACGGTGCGGCTGGCG
>NZ_JAAGPM010000036.1:0-60826 GCF_017104865.1 Burkholderia sp. Ac-20349 | reverse complement strand
TTCGCGCGGCGGGTCTTCACCCGGCTCGTGCCGCACGATCACCGCATCGAACCGGCGTTCGTCGTATTGCGCGAGCAGGTTCGTCGACGTGCCGAGATGCATTTCCAGCGACAACCCCGGATCCTGCCGATGCAGGCTCGTGAGCACGGCCGGCAGGTCGGGCACCGCGACGTGCTCGCTGACGCCGAGCGACAGCCGGTGCGTGCCGGCCGAGATCGCACCGAGCGCGTGGTCGTGCGCGTCGAGCAGCGCGCGGGCGGCCGGCAGGAAATTCTCGCCGTCGGCGGCCAGCTTGACGACGCGCGGCGTGCGCGCGAGCAGCGGCTTGCCGAGGTGCGCTTCCAGCCGCTTCAGCTTCAGGCTGACGGCCGACTGCGTGGTGCCGAGCGCATCGGCGGCGCGCGTGAAACTGGCGAGATCGGCAACCAGCACGAACGCGCGGACGGCATCGAGGTCGAGGACTTTCATTTCAGATGTAAATGGATGAAATATTCATCGATGACTGTTTATTATAGTTCGGCGAGCCTAACCTGACGCTGCGTTTCCGTTCTTCAACGTCAACTTCACCGACAGGAGCAGGACCATGCCATTCACCCGTATCGCAGTGCGCGAAGGCAAGCCGGCCGCCTACCGCGCGGCGCTCGTCGACGGCGTGCATCGCGCGCTGATGCACACGTTCAACGTGCCCGAGGACGACATCTTCATGGTCGTCACCGAGCATGCGGCCGAGAACTTCGTGTTCGGTCGCCACTACCTCGATATCGAACGCAGCGACGATCTCGTGATGGTCCAGATCACCGCGAACAACACGCGCACGCTCGAGCAGAAGCGGGCGCTGTACCGGGCGATCGCGGACAACCTCGCGCAGCAGCCCGGCGTGCGGCAACAGGACGTATTCATCAGTCTTGTCGAGGTGCTGAAGGAGGACTGGTCGTTCGGCAACGGCCTCGCGCAATACGCCGTTTGATCTGCGACAGCGCGACAGGGCCAGATCGTCGCCTGCGAGTTTTGGCGACGTGTACTATGGAAGCAGCTTCACGAGTGACGCCGGCGCGATCGATGCGCCGGCGATTCTTCATGTGCAGGAGCCTCCATGTCGCGTGTGCTGGAAATCGTGTTGTCGCTGTCGCTGGAAGGGTGGCCGGTCGAGGCTGGAAGTCGCGCTCGCGGCGCGCAGCGTGATTTCGGCGCCGAACTCGTGCGCGCGTGGCGGATCTGCCCTCAGGTCAGGATGCGCCGCGGCCATGAGCGCGTGACGATCGAGCCGTGCCAGATCGAGGAGGCCGAGCTGAGTCCCGGCGCGAGCTGGTGGACCTGGGTCGAGTCGAATGCGCATGGCAGGCGGGTCGTCGCGTCGCGCACGAAGGCGTTTGCGCCGGGCGTCACGGAGCGTGAACTGTTCGATGCGGAGCATGCAGGCATCGCTGTCTCGATGCCGTTACCCATGCCCGAGGCGGCCGTCGCGGCAGAGGCCGGCGCAGTGGCGGGCGAAGCCGACGGCGCCGCGCCGGATACGACCGGGCGCGCGGAGGAGGCCGGTACCCAGCCGGAATCGTCGGCGCTGCGCCTCGTCAGCGAACGGCGGCGCGGGCGGTGGGCCGACGACAGCGGGGTCGTGGTCGAGATGACGCTCGACGACGTCACGCTGCATCGCGGTAGCGAGCCGCCGCGCCGCTTCGTCGAGCTGCGTCTCACGGCGCCCGACTGGGAAACCCTGCCCGCGCGCACGGCCGCGCTGCATGCGCTGTTTGCCGCGGCGCGCGAACTGAGCGGCGCATGGCCCGCATTCGTGCAACTGACGAGCGTGATCGATCGCGCATGTGCGGCCGAGCCGGCCGCCGGCGGGCCCGTCAAGGCGCGGCTCGTCGATCTGACCGGCGTGCGCACGCAGCGCGCCGCGCTGTTCGCGCTGTCCGGCGACATCACCGCGCAATGGCTCGGCAACGAAGGCGGTGTGCTCGAGCACGACGATCCGGAATTCGTGCACCAGATGCGTGTCGCGCTACGCCGCCTGCGCACGCTGATGCGCTTCTTCCCGCTCTTTGCCGACCGCCAGTGGCGCGACACGCTCGGCGTCGACCTGCGCTGGCTTGCGGCGCTGCTCGGCACGGTGCGCGACTGGGACGTGTTCGCGACCGAAAGCCTGCCTGCACTGATCGCGGCCGACGGCGGCGACGGCGAGTGGAACGGCACGCTCGACGCCGCGCGGGCGCAGTGCGCGGCCGCACGGGTCGAGTTGCGGCAGGCGCTGCATTCGGCCCGCTATGCGCGGCTGACGCTCGGCTGGCTCGAATGGCTGAGCTCGCTGGCGCTGCCGCCGGCCGAAGCCGGTGACGCACCTTCGCTGCGGCGCCACGCGACGAAGCGCGTGCGGCGGCTGTTCGGTCATCTGTACGCGTCGCCGTCGCTCACGTCGCTCGACACGGCCGCCCGTCATCAGGTGCGGATCGATGCGAAACGGCTGCGCTATGCGCTCGAATTCTTCGCGTCGCTGGCGTCGCGCCGCACCCGCACCGAGACGGTCAAGACGCTCACGCGCGTGCAGAGCGTGCTCGGCGAAGCGAACGACACGATGGTCGCGCTGCATCATCTCGAAAAACTCGCGGCGCCGCCGTACCAGCTCGGATTCGTGCGCGGCTACGGCGCGGCGCTCGAGCAGCGCGCGGCGCGCGATGCCGAGACGCTGCTGGCCAGCCTGCGGCCGCCGAAGCTCGACGGCAAGCCCGGTTGAGCGGCACGCGCTGACTATAATGGCCGCCCGATTCCCGCACCCATCCCGATGACCGACGCACCGCATTCTTCCCCGTCCGCCGAACCGCTCGAACTGGGCGGCGAGCTGTGGCTGCGCGCCGGCGAGCAGACGCTCGGCGGCGCCACGCGCATCGCGCTGCTTGCGGCGATCGGCGACACCGGTTCGATCACGCGCGCGGCGAAGGCCGTCGGCCTCAGCTACAAGGCCGCGTGGGATGCCGTCGACACGATGAACAATCTCGCCGGCGAACCGCTCGTCGCGCGTTCGACGGGCGGCAAGGGCGGCGGCGGCACGACGCTGACGCCGCGCGCGACGTCGCTGATCGCCGCGTTTCGCACGATCGAGCGCGAGCACCGCCGGTTCATCGAGGCCGCGAGCGCGGCCGTGGCCGGGTTCGACGTCGACTGGGCGCTGATCGGCCGGATCGGGATGAAGACCAGCGCGCGCAACCAGTTGTTCGGCAAGGTCGCATCGATCGTGCGCGGCACCGTCAACGACGAGGTCACGCTCACGCTGCCCGGCGGACAGCCGATCGTTGCGGTGCTGACGCACGAAAGCGCCGACGCGCTCGGCCTGCAGATTGGCGCGGACGCGTGCGCGCTGGTGAAGGCGTCGTGGGTCGTGCTTGCGGTCGACGAGGGCGAGCCCGAACTCAAGGTGTCCGCGCGGAACCAGTTGCGCGGCCGCGTGGAAACCGTCGCGACGGGCGCGGTGAACAGCGAGGTGACGCTCGCGCTCGACGGCGGCGGGACGCTGACGGCCGTCGTGACCAACGACAGCGTCGATGCGCTGCAGCTCGACGCGGGCCGGCCGGCGATCGCGCTGTTCAAGGCGTCGAGCGTGATTCTCGCGGTGACGGGCTGACGCAGCAGGCCGGGCGGCGCGCTTCGACGATCGTGTGACGGGCGGGGCGAAGCCGGCATCGCACAGCGCGTGCACGGCACCGGCTTCGTTTCCGCTTTCAGCATATGCCGCTACGCGCGGCTTCTCTCAGGCTCCAACCTGCCTACCACGACCACAGCCTCGCGCGCTCACGCGACGCGCGTCGGCCACTCGGCGTGCGGCGGAGCCGCCTGCACGCGTCCTTCGCTCAACTGCACGACCTGGTCGCCGAACGCGGCGACGTCGTCGGGATCGTGCGAGATCAGCACCATCGGGATATCGAGCCGCGCCTGCAGCTCGGCGAGCTCGTGACGCATGCGCTGGCGCATGGCGCCGTCGAGCGCCGCGAACGGTTCGTCGAGCAGCAGGATCCGCGGCTGCGCGACCAGTGCGCGCGCCAGCGCGACGCGCTGTTTCTGCCCGCCCGACAGTTGCGATGGATACTGCCCCGCGAGCGCTTCGAGATCGAACGCCTGCAGCCAGTACGCGACTTCCGGCGGCACCGTTTTCGCGCGCGGGTTGCGCAGTCCCGACGTGAGCCCGAACGCGATGTTCTGGCGCACGTTCAGATGCGGAAACAGTGCGTAGTCCTGGAACAGGTACGCGACACGGCGTTCGCGGGTCGGCACGTCGATGCGGCGCGCAGCGTCGAACAGCGGTTCGCCGTTCAGCACGATCGTGCCTTCGTCGGGCGACAGCAGGCCGGCGATCGCCTGCAGCGTCATGCTCTTGCCCGCGCCGGACGGCCCGAACAGCACGACACGCTGAGTCGTCGCCGTGAACGACATGTCGAGCGTGAAGCGGCGCTCGGCGTTCGCGTAGGTCTTGCGGATGTCGACGACGAGGCTCATGCGGGTCTCCGCCGTCGCCATCCGGCTGCCGAGCGAAGCTGGCGATTCGGACGAGACACGCGTTTCATGTCAGTTGACTCCGCCGCGCACGCGACGGCACGAGCCAGCCGGTCGCGAGCAGCACGAGCACGCAGGTGATCGATGTCACCAGCACGAGGAAGTTGGCCGTGCTGTCGTCACCGGCCTGCACGGCCGCGTAGATCGCGACCGACAGCGTCTGCGTGCGGCCGGGCAGGTTGCCCGCGATCATCAGCGTCGCGCCGAACTCGCCGAGCGCGCGTGCAAACGCGAGCAGCGCGCCCGCGAGAATGCCGCGCGTGGCGAGCGGCAGCGTCACGCGGAAGAACACCGCCACTTCGCCGAGCCCGAGCGTGCGTGCCGCGCGCTCGAGGTGCGGATCGACGCCTTCGAACGCGGCGCGCGCCGACTTCAGGATCAGCGGAAACGCGACGACCATCGACGCGATCACCGCGCCTTGCCACGTGAAGACGAGCTCGATGCCGAGCTGGTCGAGCCACGCGCCGAACACGCCGCGCCGGCCGAGCAGCACGAGCAGGTAATAGCCGAGTACCGTCGGCGGCAGCACGAGCGGCAGCGTCAGCACGGAATCGACGACGTCGCGCAGCGGCGAGCGCCAGCGCGCGAGCATGAACGCGGCCGCGACGCCGAGCACGATGTCGAGCGCGGTCGCCCAGCCGGCAACCTTCAGCGACAGCAGCAGCGGTACCCAGGCGTCTTGCATCGCACTACGCTCACTTGCCCGCGGGCTTGAAGCCGAACGTCGACAGCACGGCCTGGCCCTGCGGCGACGCGACGAAGTCGATGAACGACTGCGCCTGCACGGCGTGGCGGCTGTCCTTGACCACGGCGATCGGATAGGTGATGACCGTCTTCGTCGGCACCGTCAGCGCAACCTTCACGCGGCCCGGCATGATCGCCGCGTCGGTACCGAACACGAAGCCTGCGTCGACTTCGCCGCGCGCGACATAGTCGAGGCTCTGGCGCACGTTGGCGGCCAGCACGCCCTTCGCGCTGACGGCATCCCACACGCCGGCCGCGCGCAGTGCGCCTTCCGTGTAGCGGCCGACCGGCACCGACGCCGGGTCGCCGTACGCGATGCGCTTCACGCCGGGCGCGGTCAGGTCGTTCAGCGACGTCGGCGCGGCGGCCTTGCTGTCCGCCGGCACGATCAGCACGAGCGAGTTCGCCGCGAAATCGCGACGCGTGCCGGGCACGATCACCTTTTCGTCGACGGCCCGATCCATCGCCTTCTGGTCGGCCGACGCGAACACGTCGGCCGGCGCGCCCTTCGCGATCTGCTGCATCAGCACGTCCGACGCGCCGAAGTTGAACAGCACCTTGGTATCCGGGTGCTGCTTCTCGTACGCATCGCCGACGGCCTTGAACGCGTTCGTCAGGCTGGCGGCGGCCGACACGACGAGTTCGTCGGCGGCGGAAGCGGGCGCGCTGAACGCGATACCGGCAGCGGCAAGCGTGGCGAGCGGCAGCAGGCGAAGCAGGGTGCGGCGAAGCGGACGGACGGTTGAGCGCATGGCGAGTTCGTTTGTATGGGTGGAAACCGTAATCGTAATATAGGGTGGGTTATAACGCTCGACATACCGCACATGCGACGGTGCGCATGTAATGGTCAGACGTGAAAAGGGGGGATGACGGCCGGGCGGCCGGTCACGTACGGAGCGTTTGCGGCGACGACTGGGTGCGCTGCAGCGACGACGGCTGCGATGCCGGGCGGTAGTTCGGGTTGGCCTTCCAGCGCGCGCGGACGAACGGGCGCTCGTGGCCCGACAACTGCAGCGCCACCTTGGTGACCCAGCGATGCGACGGCACCGTGATGCCGTGCAGCGCCACGGTGACGAGCGCGAGGCTCGCGACGACCGCGGGCACCGACCAGCGGTGCGGCACTGCGCGCCACGAACCGGCGATGAACGCGAGCGCGGCAATCGCGCCGACGATACAGCCGGTGATCGATTCGGACGGCGAATGCGCGTCGAGCGCGACGCGCGACACGCCGACCGCGACGCCGGCCGCGAGCCCGAGCGCGATGCCGGCGATCCGCAGCGGCGTGCGCGTGCGGATCAGCGCCAGGAAAATCGCGACCGGATAGACCGACGTCGACAGCATTGCATGGCCGCTGAACCCCGTGAAATCCCACTTGCGGATGCCGATCCCCCAGCCGAGGAACGCGATCTTCGTGAGCGCGACCACGCCGATCGCGGCCGCGAGCACGCCGAGCCACGCGGCCGCGCGCTGCCACGAGTAGCCGAGCGCGAGCCAGACGGCGATCGTGATCGCGAGCGGCAAGGTCAGGCCGGCGCCGCCGAACGCGGTGATCATGATCCACAGGTGAGACGACAGGTCGAACATCGGGAAGGGGACAAACGAAGGCGGGGAAGATGCTTAAATCAACGCGCGAGCCGGAAAGAACGACTACAACGGATACAAGCGGCGAAACCCCAGTATAGCGCCGCGTGCGCATGAGCCCCGTTTTTTGCGCGGCCGGGAACTATCCGCGTGCAGGAAAAATCCCAGAAACAATGTTATGGTGCATTGCACAAAGACGCACGATGCATCCGCTGTGGTGCCCCTATTTTTCCTGACTGCGAGCCCGATCGATGACCAAAAGTCTGACCAAGGTGTGGCTGGGCGGCATGAAACGCATGCTGTCTCCGGCCGCCAAGCGCGCGGCGCGCGATGCGCAGCGCATCACACGCGACGCACTCGAAGCGGCGGCCACTGCCGCCGTATCCGATCTGTCCCCACCGCGTGAATCGCGCGTGCGGCCGCGCGCGGCCGCATGGGCGGCTGGCGAGTGGACGCGCGGCGAACATCCGATGGCGCCCGCGCTCGGGCGCCTCGTCCAGAATCTCGCGTACGGCCTCTACGTGCCGCCCGGCCGCCGGCGTGGCGCGATGCCGCTCGTCGTGATGCTGCACGGCTGCCAGCAGTCCGTCGACGAATTCGTGCAGGGCACGCGGATGAACCTGCTGGCCGACAAGCACGGCTTCGCGGTGCTGTATCCGGAGCAGTCGCTGCGCGCGCACGCGCACGGCTGCTGGCACTGGTATGAAGACACCGACCGCGCGGGGCGCGGCGAGGCGAACGCGGTCGCCTCGCTCGTCGACGCGCTCGTCGACGAACACGGTTTCGACGCGTCGCGCGTCTATGTCGCGGGGCTGTCGGCCGGCGCGGGCCTCGCGGCGCTGCTTGCGCTGCATCATCCGGACCGTTTTGCGGCGGTGGCGCTGCATTCGGGCCCCGCGCTCGGCGAGGCGAGTTCGGGCATCACGGCGATGGACGTGATGCGGCGCGGCGTGCGGCAGAACCCGGCCGCGGCCGTCGATGCGCTGGTCGATGCCGCCGCGTATCCGGGCATGCCCGCGCTGATCGTCCAGGGCGACGGCGACCATGTCGTCGCACCGAAGAATGCCGATCAACTCACGGTGCAGTTCATGCGCCTGAACGGGCTCGCCGACAGCCGCGGCGCACTGCGCGGCGGCGAGCGGGTCGAGACGCGCGACGCGGGCGCGCAGATCACCGATGTCTGCCGCGACGGCGAGCCGGTCGTGCGGCTCTGCCATGTGAAAGGGCTCGATCATGCGTGGGCCGGCGGCGATGAAGCCGTGCCGTTTCATGCAGCGGTCGGCCCCGATGCGAGCGCAATGATCTGGGCCTTTTTCGAAGCGAATCGCCGCACTGTGGCGACCGAACGACGCATCGGTTGATCGACGCTGGTCAATGACTAGGGTTTTCCCTATAATTCGGGAAAACCCTAGTCAAAGAACCTTTGGATTGCGAGATCAACCATGTACCTGCTGAGCCACCTCTTCCTGATGCTGACCAAGAACGCTGAAACGGCCTCGAAAGAGCGCGCCGAGGCGTATCTGGCTGATGCGACCGACATCTACGATCTCGAATTCCGTATGCGCAAGATCGACCGCGAAGCGGCGATGAACCGCCCGTATTCGTTCGGTTCGCGCTAAGCAGCGCAGGGCGGGCAATCAGGTCCGCCGCTCCGGCGAGTCACGCAGCAGAAAAGGGCGCGTGCGGCTACATGCCGCACGCGCCCTTTTTGTATTCCTGGTCTCGTATTGCGTCAGACGACCGTCAGGCGCACCGGCACGTTGTTACGCGTCGCGTTCGAATACGGGCACACGTGGTGCGCCTTTTCGACCAGCGCCTGCGCGTCGGCCTTGTCGAACCCCGGCAGCGACACGCGCAGTTCGACGTCGAGCCCGAAGCCGCCCGCGTCGTTCGGGCCGATGCCCACTTCCGCCGTGACCTGCGTGTCGGCCGGCAGTGCCTTCTTGTCCTGGCCGGCGACGAATTTCATCGCGCTCAGGAAACAGGCCGAGTAACCTGCGGCAAACAGTTGCTCCGGATTCGTGCCTTCCGCGCCCGTGCCGCCGAGTTCGCGCGGCGCGGCCAGCTTCACTTCCAGCTTGTTGTCAGCGGATACCGCGCGGCCGTCGCGGCCACCCGTGCTCGTGGCGCTGGTCTTGTACAGAATGTTCATCGTGCAGCTCCTGTCTGGAAAAGGGAGGAAAAGCGGTCCGGTCGAACGGGATGTCGCCGGCCACGAGGAAAATATAGAACACAAATCATTAGTGTGCAAATGAAATTTTGAAGAAAAAGCCCGGCGGTACCGGGCCGGTTCGCGGGGGCTTCGCCTGTCAGCGTTCGTTGGCGGCCGACAGCGCGTCGCGCAACTGCTGGAGATCGGCGCGCAGCCTGATCAGGAACTCGGGGGATTGCTGCATCGCGCAAAAGAGATCGGCGGGTACCGAGCGCGCGCGATCCTTCAGCGCACGGCCTTCCGGCGTCACGCGCACGTTCACGACGCGCTCGTCGGCCGCGCTGCGCACGCGCTCGACATAGCCGAGCGCTTCCAGCCGTTTCAGCAGCGGCGTGACCGTGGCCGGATCGAGGTCCAGCCGCGCGGCGATGTCCTTCACGGCGATGTCGTCGCGCTCCCACAGGACGAGCATCGCGAGATATTGGGGATAGGTCAGCGACAGCTTGTCGAGCAGCGGCTTGTACGCCTTCGTCATCGCGTGCGAAGTCGAGTAGAGCGCGAAGCAGAGTTGCGCGTCGAGCGTCTGGGGCAGCGGGGGCAGGCGGTCCATGATTCGGGAAGCGCGGCGAACGCGCGAACAATTTGTACGCAAATTATTTTGCGCGCAAAAGATCGGGATGAACAGGGGGCAGCCGGCGAGGGGCGGTGGCTGACGGAGGCGGGGGAAGGGAGGGGCGCCGGGAGACAACCCGGCGCGGAGAACGGCAGGCCGGCGACGCGCGCCGGCCGGAAAGACTTCAGCGGCCCGACGTGGTCGTCGTCGCGCCCGGTTCCTGTACGCCGAAGCAGCCGCGATAGGTCGCGTAGAACGAGCAGTACAGCATCGTGACGATGATGATCGTCACCGGCATCATGATCGTCAGCGCGTAGGCGCCGGCGCCGAGCGCCTGCAGCAGCAGCGACAGCGCGAGCGACGTGCCGAGCGCGACGCCGAACCACAGCACGCCGTATACGACGAATGCGCCGCGGTTGCGCCAGCAGCTGACGACGCTGAAGAACAGCGCCTTGGCCGGCGGGACGTCATGCCACGCGACCAGCACCGGCGCGAACCAGAACAGCATCGCGACCGGCAGGTACAGCAGCGTCGCGAAGAACAGCGCGCCGAGCGTGCCTTGCGCGGCGAGCGCCTCCGGCGTCGTGCTGGCTTCGTCCGCCGCGCCCATCATCACGTGGAACAGCGCGCCGCCGTCCACGAACGACGAGGCGGCGAACACGAGCACCATCGACGCGACGTAGATCACGCCGAGCACGAGCAGCCGCTGGGTCGCGACGGTGCCGTACGAGCGGAAGCCGTCGACGAGGATCGTCGGCATCACGGGCTTGCCGGCCACGGTGTCGCGGCACGCGGCCATGAAGCCGACCGCGATGCCGGGAATGAACACCAGCGGCAGCGCGGAGCCGATCACGGGCACCATCGACACCAGCGTGATCGCCAGCAGGTACGTGAAGAACAGCGTGATGAACGCGAGCGGGTTCCGGCGGAACAGCCAGACGCCTTGACGGAACCAGACATAGCCCGTTTTGGCGGGCACTTCGATCAGTTGCATGCGGTTTGGATCTCGGGAAGCGCGGGCGTATGCGCGATACGCTCGCGCAGGATGCGTTCGAAATGGCCGGGGTCGTGCGGCTTGAGCATCTCGGCCGCGCGCGGCAGGTGGAAGTCGTACAGGCGCGACACCCAGAAGCGGTACGCGCCCGCGCGCAGCATGTCGCTCCAGTGGCGGCGCTCCTCGGCCGTGAACGGCCGTACGGTCTGGTACGCGCGCAGCAGCGCGTCGGCGCGCGCGACGTCGAGCACGCCGGTCGCGAGGTCGACGCACCAGTCGTTGACCGTGACCGCGACGTCGAACAGCCACTTGTCGCAGCCGGCGAAATAGAAGTCGAAGAAGCCGCCGAGCCGCACGTCGTGGCCGGTGCCGGGCGCCGCGTGCGCGAACAGCACGTTGTCGCGGAACAGGTCGCAATGGCACGGCCCGGCCGGCAGCGCCGCGTAGTCGTCCGACGCGAAGAAGCTGGCCTGGTGCGCGAGCTCGCCTTCCAGCAGCGCGCGCTGCTCATCCGTGATGAACGGCACGATCGCCGGCACGTTCTCCTGCCACCACGGCAGGCTGCGCAGGTTCGGCTGGTGGCGCGGATAGTCGCGGCCGGCGAGGTGCAGGCGCGCGAGCATCTGCCCGACTTCGATGCAGTGTTCGACCCCCGGCGCGAGTTCGGCCGAGCCGTCGAGCTTCGTGACGATCGCGGCCGGCTTGCCGTGCAGCATGCCGAACAGCGCGCCGTTGTCGCGCGGGATCGGATCCGGTACCGGCACGCCATGGCCGGCCAGATGGCGCATCAGGTCGAGGTAGAACGGCAGTTGTTCCGCCGTCAGCTTTTCGAAGATCGTGAGGACGTACTCGCCGCGCGTCGTCGTCAGGAAGAAATTGCTGTTTTCGATACCGGACGGAATGCCGCGGAACGCAAGCACGTCGCCCAGTTCGTAGTGGCGCATCCATTGCGCGAGATCGGAGTCGGAAACAGCAGTGAAAACGGCCATGCGGGATGCGTCAGGTCAGGGTGTCGGCACGCGGGCGGCGTGCGTCGCGACAACAGGTGAAGGGGACGTGGCGCGCGGCGTTCGGTGCGGCGCGCCACGGAATCAGTAGCGCAGGTTCAGCGACGGCAGGCGCGTGATCGGGATGCCCGCGTCGTGCGGCTTCGGCGACGTGTCGGGCGTCGAGCTCATCTGGTAGCGCGTGCCGAAGTTCGACTTCACGTCGATCTCGACCGGTTTGCCGCGATCGCGGTACTCGGTGACTTCGGTGCCGTTCTTGCTCTTTTCGTGGAAGCTCGGCGTGCGGCGGATGTCGGCGAAGTCGACTTTCGACGTGACTTCGGCGCCCGGCCGGTTGATCTTGCGGAGATCGGGCAGGCCAGCGGCCTCGTTGGCCTCGGCCCGTGCCTGCGCGTCGGCGTCAGGCGTGCCGCCGGCGGCGTAAGCGGCGCTGGCGGCGGCAAACGCGGCGGCAGCGACGACGAGAATGAGCGGCTTCATGATGAGTCTCCAGTGAACCCATCGATTTTAGCAAATACTGCGCCGCATCCGGCCCTCGCGTGCGTAGGGGCAGCCATAAGGGCGACCGGGTTCCGTGGTAATGTCGTCGGATCAGACGAGGTAATCAAAATGAAGAACGATTTGAGCCGCCGGCACCGAGTGCTGACGCCCGAGAGCCCGTCGGTCGAGGCTTTCGACGATCCGATCGCCGCCGTCGCGCGGCTGTCCGCCATTTACGACACGAACACCGGCTTCCTGCGCGACGCCTTCGCGCGCTATCGCCGCCACGAACCGATTACCGAGCACGTGCGCGCGTGCTACCCGTTCGTGCGGATCCGCACCGACGTCAACACGCATGTCGATTCGCGCCGCTCGTACGGTTTCGTCGCGGGCCCCGGCGTGTTCGAGACGACGGTCACGCGCCCCGATCTCTTCGCGAACTACTATCGCGAGCAACTGCGCCTGCTCGCGAAGAACCACCATGTGAAGATCGAGATCGGCGTATCGTCGCAGCCGATTCCGATCCATTTTGCGTTTCCGGAAGGCATCCATCTCGAGGGCGAGCTTGACCGCGACCGCCTGCTCGCGATGCGCGACATCTTCGATACGCCCGACCTGTCGTATCTCGACGACCGCATCGTCAACGGCACGTTCGAGCCGGCGCCGGGCGAGCCGCATCCGCTTGCGTTGTTCACCGCCGCGCGCGTCGACTTCTCGCTGCACCGGCTGCGCCACTACACGGCGACGTCGCCCACGCATTTCCAGAACTACGTGCTCTATACGAACTACCAGTTCTACATCGACGAGTTCGTGAAGCTGGGCCGCACGGTGATGACGGAGAGCGACGATCCCGAGGTGCGTGCATACCGCAGCCAGTACAGCTCGTTCGTCGAGCCGGGCGATGTCGTCACGTACAACGCGAACCTCGGCAGCGAGCCGGCCGAGGGCGCCGCGCCGCCGCGCCTGCCGCAGATGCCCGCGTATCACCTGAAGCGCGCGGACGGCAGCGGGATCACGATGGTCAACATCGGCGTCGGCCCGTCGAATGCGAAGACGATCACCGATCACATCGCGGTGCTGCGTCCGCATGCGTGGGTGATGCTCGGTCACTGCGCGGGGCTGCGCAACACGCAGCGTCTCGGCGACTACGTGCTCGCACACGGCTACGTGCGCGAGGATCACGTGCTCGACGCCGACCTGCCGCTGTGGGTGCCGATTCCGGCGCTGGCCGAAGTGCAGCTCGCGCTCGAACGCGGGGTGGCCGACGTCACGCAGCTCGATGGCGTCGAACTGAAGCGCGTGATGCGTACGGGTACGGTCGCGAGCGTCGACAACCGCAACTGGGAGCTGCGCGATCATCGCGAACCGGTGCAGCGCCTGTCGCAGAGCCGCGCGATCGCGCTCGACATGGAAAGCGCGACGATCGCCGCGAACGGTTTCCGCTTCCGCGTGCCGTACGGCACGCTGCTGTGCGTGTCGGACAAGCCGCTGCACGGCGAGCTCAAGTTGCCGGGCATGGCCGACACGTTCTATCGCGGGCAGGTCGACCAGCATCTGCAAATCGGCGTGAAGGCGATGGAGATCCTGCGCACGAACGGGCTCGACAAGCTGCATAGCCGGAAGTTGAGGAGCTTTGCGGAAGTGGCGTTTCAGTAAGTGCTATCACCGGCGGGCCCTGCGGGGCGCCGTCGGGGTTTGCATCTTCCGGTTTCCCGCCTTGGCCGGCGTGACGATGCATGCGATTTCGAGGGCTGGCAGCGTGCGGTCGCGTACCCTCATGAGCGACACGGCTTCGAAACCCCGGCTGGATCCGATTGCCGGTGCCGTGGTCACCATTGCACCGGTTCGACCGTTCGGTCGAATGGGGCTTCGAGCAATGCGGTCTCGCAATCGTCGAGTCTCAGGTCGAGTGCCGCAAGCGCGTCGGTCAGGTGATGCGGCTTCGACAACCCGACGATCGGCGCGGTGATGCCTGGCCGGCTCAGCGCCCATGCCAGTGCGATCCGGGCAGGCGCCACCCCGCGCGCCTGCGCCACCTGCCTGACCGCATCGACGGTCGCCGCGACCGCGTCGCGCCCGTCGTACCAGGACACCATTTGCTGGTCGGTTGCGGCCCGCGTCGTCGCCGCATCGCGCGAGCCGGCCAGTAGCCCGCGGCCGAGCGGGGACCACGGCGTGTAGGCCATCCCTTCTTCGATGCAAAGCGGCAGCATGTCGCGCTCGTCGTCGCGGCAGATCAGGCTGTACTGGCTCTGCATCGAGACGAATCGGGCGAGCCCGTGATGTTGTTGAAACACGAGCATCTTCATGAATTGCCATGCATGCATCGACGACGCGCCGAGGTAGCGGACCTTGCCGCTCCTCACGAGGGTATCGAGCGCATCGAGCGTTTCTTCGATCGGCGTGTCCGGATCGAACCGGTGGATCACGTAGAGATCGATGTAGTCCGTCCCGAGGCGCTGCAGCGATGCATCGATGCTGGTGAGCAGATGCTTGCGCGACAGCCCGCGCGCATTCGGTCCGTCGCCGGTTGGAAAGAACGCCTTGGTTGCAATCACCACGTCGTCACGCGTCGTGAAATCGCGCAGCGCACGTCCGAGAATGCGCTCGCTCTCGCCGCCCGAGTAGATGTCGGCCGTGTCGAAGAAATTCACACCCGCATCGAGTGCCGAGCGGATGAAAGGGCGGGCCGTCTCCTCGGTCGCGACCCAGGGGCGCCACGACGGATCGCCGTAGGTCATGCAGCCCAGGCACAGCTTCGAAACCTTCAGCCCGGACCTTCCCAGTCTCTCGTATTCCATCGGTTCTTCCTCTGTTCCGGCGCCGGTCAGCGCATGCCGCCGATCGTGTAGCCGCCGTCGACCAGGAGCGATTCGCCCGTCACGAAGCGCGCTTCGTCGCTGCACAGCCAGACGGCCGCGTCGGCCACGTCTTCGGGCGTGCCGATTCGCCGTGCGGGCGTGAATGCGGCGAACGGGCGGAACATGTCGTCGTCGCCGAAACGGCGGGCCATCGGCGTATCGATGATGCCGGGGTTCACGTTGTTGATCCGGATGCCGTGCGGGCCGCCTTCGAGCGCGACCGCGCGCACCAGCGCATCGAGCGCGCCCTTGCTGGCCGAATAGGTCGACGAGCCGGCAAGCGCGCCTTTCGCGAGCCACGACGACGTATTGACGATCGCACCGCCGCCGTGCGCGAGCATTGCCTCCATTTCGTACTTGATCGACAGCCACGTACCCTTGAGATTGGTGGCGATCACCGTGTCGAAGTCGGCCTCGGTCTGTTCCACGATCGGCGCGAACGTGCCTTCCGTACCCGCGTTGTTGAATGCCGCATGCAAGGCGCCGTAGCGTCCGATCGTTGCGTCGACGAGCGCGCGCACGCCATCGGCGGAGGCGACGTCGATGGCTATCGCGAAGGCTTCGCCGCCGCGCTCGGTAATCGCGCGCACGGTTTCGTCGAGCGGCGCCGCGCGCCGCCCGGCCACGACGACTTGGGCGCCTTCACGCGCGAATGCGAGCGCGGCCGCCTGGCCGATGCCGGTGCCGCCGCCGGTGACGAGCGCGACGCGTCCGTCGAGCCGGGGTCGAGTCGTGGCGGAGGAGGATGACGAGCTTCGTGAATCGGGCATGACGAGAGTGGCTCCATATAAAGGGATGCGAGCTGGCCGACGGGCCGGCGCATGGTCGAAGTGCTTAGTCCTGGCGGTCGGGCACCGTCAGGGGCGCGCCGGGCGTGCCTGCGTAGAACACGATCAGTTCGGCGCGCTCGTCGCCGGTTTCGCCGCGATGGGCGCCGTCGACCATTTCCGGCACCACGTCACCGGGGCCGAGCGCCAGCCGCTTGCCGTCGCTGCGGCGCACGGCGGTCAAGTGGCCCGACAGCACGTAACCGATGTTGATCGACGGATGCGTATGCCACGGCAATACCGCGTGCGGCGGAATCGTGTAGCGTACGACCGTGATCTCCGGTTGTCCTGACGGATAGGCGCGATACCGAGAGCCGTCCCACGCATGCGTGGTTTGCAGCAGCACCGTCTCGGCCACGCGGTTGCCCGCGTCCGTTTCCTGTGCGGTCACGCGTGGCGATCCAGCGACGATCAATGCGGCCGCGACGACGGTTCGCGAAACGGCTGAAAATGAATGGCTGTTCATGGTGGCGGGCCGTTTGGCCCCGGGGGATCGAAGACAGCACCATTGTGCGAAGCAGGGTGCCGTGCGAATAGCACTCGACCGGTTGAAACCGATTCAACCGGTTGGGCAGGCGTTGCGATGCCATGGACGATTGCCCGGGCGTTCCGGGCTTGACGGGAGCTGCGAATGGATCGGTTGAAGGCGCTGACGGTATTCGTCCGTATCGCGGCCGCGGGCGGAATCAGTGCGGGTGCCCGCGAGCTGGGCATGACGCCGCAAGCGGCCAGCAAGCAGGTCGCTGCGCTCGAAGCGCTGCTGAACGTGCGGCTGCTCCAGCGCTCGACGCGCGGGATCGTGCTGACGCTCGAGGGCGAACGCCTGCTTGCGCAGTGCCGCGGTGCTGTCGGGGAACTGGAGAGCGCGCTGCGCATGCTCGACGACGATCAGGCGCACGCGACCGGCACGATCCGTGTTGCGGCGCCGTATTCGCTGGCCCGGCGCTTTCTCGCGCCGCTGCTCGGCGAATTCTGCGACCGTCAGCCGGGCGTCACGGCCGAACTGATCGTCAGCGACGACATGGCCGACATCGTCGAACAGCGGATCGACATCGCCGTGCGGACCGGCAATCTGCCCGATAGCGGGCTCGTTGCACGGCGCATCGCCGATCTGCAATTGATCGTCTGCGCGGCGCCTGCGTATCTGCGTCGCCACGGCGAGCCGCAGACGATCGACGCGCTGCGCGATCATCGTTGCACCGCGTTCCTGTATCCGCGCACGGGCAAGCCGTTTCCGTGGGAATTCCTCGTCGATGGCCGTGTCGAGGCACGGCAGATCGACCCGTTCATCGCGACCAACGACATCGACGCGGAACTCGACACGGTGCTGAGCGGTGCCGCGATCGGCCAGTTCTTCGGCTATTCGGTCAGCGCGCACATTCGCGAGGGGCGTCTCGTGCCGTTGCTGACCCGGCACATGACCTGCCGTTACGGCCTGCACCTGTGCATGCCGCAGCGAATGCACCTGCCGCGGAGGAGCCGCTTGCTGATGGATTTCCTCGCTGACCGGCTTGGCGCGCATCCGGATCTGGCACCGCTTTCGTTTGCGGACGCGCCGGCATGACGGGCGCCTGATCGCGGACGCGCCTCCGGGCGGCCGCGCGTCGTTGCGCCGCGCTCGTGCTTCTTCAGGCGTCCCAGCAGGCAATGGCAGCCGTCATGGCCACGATCGGCGCGTTCGTCGGACCGTTCGACGTCACCACGTACAACGCGAACCCCGGCGGCCGGCCGGGCAAGGGCGCCGTGCGATTGTGCGCGCCGCAGATGCCCGCATTGCCTGACGCCGGGTGCGGGCGCCGGGAGGCGGCACGTGCTCGCCGAGCATCAGTCCGCAGGCTCGGTGCTGCGAGCGTGCGACAGGTCTTGATGCGTCTCGCGCATCGCGGCGAGCGCGGCTTCGAGCATCGCGATCGCATCCGTGCGCCGCTTGTTAGCCAGCCGCTGTTCCCCGAGTGCCCGCAGCGGCGGGCCGCCAAAGTAGGCCATGATGTCCGGCAGGTGGCGCACGACGCCGCGGCTGCCCCAGCAGCCGTCGTCGATTTCGGACGGAAACACCCACACGCGTGCCGCAATGGCGTCGACCGGCACGCCTTCCGCGCGAGCCACGGCGGCGGTCACGTCCGCAATCAGCGCGGCACGCGCGGCGTCCGTGTACTGTCCTTCCGGCACGGTCGGCACGATCCGGTAAATAGGCGCAGGCGCGACAGCCCCGGCGCGATACACGGCCGCGGGCCGATGGACGAAGATCCATGTCACGTCGCGCACGCGCGGATTGTCGGGATCGAGTCCCTCGTGGCGGATCAGCGTGTCCGTCAGTTCTTCCATCAGTTGTGCTTCGGCATGCGGTGCGAGCGCACCTTCGGGAATGTATACGTCGATCATCGGCATGAGGGTGTCCTGGTTCGGTGGAGAGGTCGCTCCGGGGCGGGGCGACGTGAACCCAGTGTACGAACCTCATGCTGACGCGCAGAGTGGCGAAACTGCCATTCGACGATGCCATTTCCGACATCGCGTCCGATGCCGGTTGCGTGCGCTCAGGACGTGAAGCGACGGCGATATTCGCCGGGGGAGATGCCGGTCTCGCGCTTGAACAATTGCCGAAAGCCGCTGATGTCCGCGTAGCCGACGCGCTCGCAAACCGTGTCGATCGCGAGCTTCGTTTCCGCGAGCAGCCGCTTCGCGACTTCGATCCTGAGCGTCTGCAGATACTTGAGCGGCGGCGCGCCCACGGCGTCCCTGAAGCGGCGATGAAGCGTGCGTTCGCTCATCGCGACGTGATCGCTCAGACGGGCGAGGCTGAAGGGTTCCCGCAGGTGCTTTTCCATCCAGCGTTGGGCGCGCGCGATGGTTGCATCGTCGTGGTCGCGATGACCCATGCTGTCGAGATCGATGAACGAATCCTGCGAGACGCGGTTCATGTCGATCAGCATGAGCCTGGCGACCGACGCGGCAAGGCGCGGATTCGCCAGTTTGTCGATGACTCGCAGCGCGAGATTCTGGTACGAGGTGACGGCGCCGCCGCACAGTATGCCGTCCTGCTCGGTCAGGATGTCCGACGCACGCAGCGCCACGTCCGGATAGCGGGCGCGGAAGCTCGATGCTTTCGACCAGTGCGTCGTGGCAAGGCGGCCGTCGAGCAAGCCGGCCTCCGCGAGCAGGAATGTGCCAGTGCAGTACGTTGCGATCAGCGTGCCGCGCGCGTGTTGCCGGCGCAGCGCGTCGAACAGTGGCGCGAGTGAGGCCGGCCCGTCGAGCAGCCGCTCGAGATCCGCGACGAACGGGCTGGTCAGCCAGATCGCATCGGCAGGACTGCCGCCGTCGATCGCGCCATCGACCGGGATGATCTGGCCGGAGATCGCGCGCACCGGCCGTCCGCCGATCGATTCGACGCGCCAGCGAAACGGTGCGCGCGTGCGGCCCTGCGAGGTCGTCGAGGCGAGATGGTTGGCCGCCGTGAACATGTCGGTCGGCGCGGCGACGCCGGAAGCAAGGGCCTGGTCGATGACCCAGATTCGAATGAGCGGCATGAGTGGCGGAATTGGCCTCGGACAAGGGCAATGCTACCACCCGGTGCTCAGCGATTCCGCGGGTCGTCAGGCCGTCGATACATGCGGCCGGCGCTCGACAACAAAAAGGCCGCCCGGCGCCGAAGCGCACGGGCGGCCTTGCATGCGTCGAGCGGCCGCGCTGGGTGCTCAGCACTCACCCTTCTTCGCGTGTCCCGGCGGGCAGTGATAGCCGCGATCGTCGTGACCGTGATGGCGCTCGTGGTCGTCCCACTCGCGACGTTCCCAGTAGCGGTGGCCGTCCCAGTAGCGGTCGCCATGCCAGCCGACGATCACGGCGGGCGCCGGGGCGACCACGACGGGCGCAGGTGCGACGATGACCGGTGCGGGCGTACCGATGTTGACGTCGACGTTGACGGCGTGGGCGAGGCCGGACAGCGAAAGGCCGAGGCCGGCGAAGGCAAGGGCGATCAGCGAGCGTTGCATGTTCTTTTCCGTGATGTCGTTGTAAGAGGCCGGCGCGACGCGATGGAAGCGAGGGGGACCGTTCCACCGGGGGGAACGCCGCACCGACACATGCAGTGTGCTGGCGCGCGATGGAAAAGGCGAGGCGGGTTTGTTACGGCGGATTGGCGGCCGGCAGGCGCGGGGTACGGGCACCGGGGCGCGTCATTTGACAATGGCGGCCCGCACGTGCGGATGATGGCGCGCGCGTCGCACGGCACCGGCTGCGCGAATTTGACATTCGGCGGCGCGAGGGCACCAAGCGCGATTAATGGCGCGTTACAAAGTGACACGCGGCAGGTGGCGGGATCGCCATGCCTGCCGCGCGGGAAGCGGTACGCCGGCCGTCGGGCCGGCGGTCGTCACGGAGGGGTTACAGATAGAACATCCGGTCTTCTTCGGGGCGCGGCGGATGGCCTTCATCGTCCGAACCTTCTTCCTCGCCGCTGTCCTCGTAGAACGCGAGCACCGCGTCGAGCACCTGGTCGGGATCGTCGATCACCTGCATCAGATCCATGTCTTCCGGATTGATGAGGCCCATCGGGATCAGCTGATCGCGGAACCACTGCAGCAGCCCCTTCCAGAACTCGCTGCCGACGAGGATGATCGGCACGAGGCGCGATTTCTTCGTCTGGATCAGCGTGAGCACTTCGGACAGCTCGTCGAGCGTGCCGAAGCCGCCCGGCATCACGATCACCGCATCCGAATTCTTCACGAACGTGACCTTGCGCGTGAAGAAGTGGCGGAAGCGCAGCGAGATGTCCTGGTAGTGGTTGCCGGCCTGCTCGTGCGGCAGCTCGATGTTCAGGCCGACCGACGGCGCCTTGCCGGCGTGCGCACCCTTGTTCGCGGCTTCCATGATGCCGGGGCCGCCGCCGGAGATCACGGCGAAGCCGGCGTCGGACAGCTTGCGCGCGATCTGCGCGGCAAGCTTGTAGTGCGGCGTATCGGGCTTGAGGCGGGCAGAACCGTAGATGCTGACAGCCGGGCGGATCTCCGACAGGTACTCGGTCGCCTCGATAAACTCTGCCATAATCGTGAACATCTGCCACGATGCGCGCGCCTTCTTGGCCGTCGCGCGTTCTTGATCTGCGAGCGAACGCAGACTCGGAATCACTTTTCTCTTGTTCATAATGCCTGAAGAACGAAATCTGGAAGGTAAGACCCTGCTATTGGTTGACGGTTCGAGCTATCTGTATCGGGCTTACCATGCGATGCCTGATTTGCGTGGCCCTGGCGGGGAGCCGACCGGAGCGCTCTACGGAATCATCAACATGCTGCGCCGTATGCGCAAGGAAGTCAGTGCAGAGTATAGCGCTTGCGTGTTCGATGCAAAGGGCAAGACGTTCCGTGACGACCTTTATGCCGACTATAAGGCAAACCGTCCGTCGATGCCGCCTGACCTCGCATTGCAGGTCGAACCGATCCACGGCGCGGTGCGCGCGCTCGGCTGGCCGCTGCTGATGGTCGAAGGCGTCGAGGCCGACGACGTGATCGGCACGCTCGCGCGCGAAGCCGAGCGGCACGGCATGAACGTGATCGTGTCGACCGGCGACAAGGATCTCGCGCAGCTCGTCACCGACCACGTCACGCTCGTCAACACGATGACCAACGAGACGCTCGACCGCGACGGCGTGATCGCGAAGTTCGGCGTGCCGCCCGAGCGCATCATCGACTACCTCGCACTGATCGGCGACACCGTCGACAACGTGCCGGGCGTCGAGAAGTGCGGGCCGAAGACGGCCGTGAAATGGCTGGCGCAGTACGACAGCCTCGACGGCGTGATCGAGCATGCGGGCGACATCAAGGGCGTGGTCGGCGACAACCTGCGCCGTGCGCTCGACTTCCTGCCGCTCGGCCGCACGCTCGTGACCGTCGAGACGGCCTGCGATCTCACGCCGCATCTCGAATCGATCGAAGCATCGTTGAAGACCGACGGCGAAGCGCGCGACCTGATGCGCGACATCTTCGCGCGCTACGGCTTCAAGACCTGGCTGCGCGAAGTCGACAGCGCGCCGGCGGAAGGCGGCGGCGCCGATGCGCCGGAAGGCGAGCCGGCACCGGTGGTGGCGGCCGACATCGTCCGCGAATACGACACGATCCAGACCTGGGATCAATTCGACGCGTGGTTCGCGAAGATCGACGCGGCCGCGCTGACCGCGTTCGACACCGAGACGACCTCGCTCGACCCGATGCTCGCGCGGCTCGTCGGCCTGTCGTTCTCGGTCGAGCCGGGCAAGGCGGCCTACCTGCCGGTTGGGCACCGCGGCCCCGACATGCCCGAACAGCTTCCGCTCGACGAAGTGCTCGCGCGCCTGAAACCGTGGCTCGAATCGGCCGATCGGAAGAAGGTCGGCCAGCACCTGAAGTACGACGCGCAGGTGCTCGCGAACTACGACATCGCACTGAACGGCATCGAGCACGACACGCTGCTCGAATCGTACGTGGTCGAATCGCACCGCACGCACGACATGGACAGCCTCGCGCTGCGTCATCTGGGCGTCAAGACGATCAAGTATGAAGACGTGGCCGGCAAGGGCGCGAAGCAGATCGGTTTCGACGAAGTCGCGCTCACGCAGGCCGCCGAATATGCGGCCGAGGATGCGGACATCACGCTGCAGCTGCATCACGCGCTGTATCCGCAGGTGGCGCGCGAACCGGGCCTGTTGCGCGTGTATCGCGAGATCGAGATGCCCGTGTCGCTCGTGCTGCGCAAGATGGAGCGCACGGGCGTGCTGATCGACGATGCGCGCCTGCAGGCGCAGAGCACCGAAATCGCGACGCGCCTGATCGAGCTCGAAGCGCAGGCGTACGAACTGGCGGGCGGCGAATTCAATCTCGGCTCGCCGAAGCAGATCGGGCAGATCTTCTTCGAAAAGCTGCAGTTGCCGGTCGTGAAAAAGACGCCGAGCGGCGCGCCGTCGACCGACGAAGAAGTGCTGCAGAAGCTGGCCGAGGACTACCCGCTACCGAAGCTGCTGCTCGAGCATCGCGGGCTGTCGAAGCTGAAGTCGACCTATACCGACAAGCTGCCGCGCATGGTGAACCCGTCGACGGGCCGCGTGCACACGAATTACGCGCAGGCCGTCGCGGTCACGGGCCGCCTGGCGTCGAACGATCCGAATCTTCAGAACATTCCGGTTCGCACGGTCGAAGGCCGGCGGATCCGCGAGGCGTTCATCGCGTCGCCGGGCCACCGGATCGTGTCGGCCGATTATTCGCAGATCGAACTGCGGATCATGGCGCACATCTCGGGCGACGCGGCGCTGCTGCGCGCGTTCTCGCAGGGCGAGGACATCCACCGCGCGACCGCCGCCGAAGTGTTCGGCGTGACGCCGCTGGAGGTCAATTCCGACCAGCGCCGGATCGCGAAGGTGATCAACTTCGGGCTCATCTACGGGATGAGCGCGTTCGGGCTCGCGTCGAACCTCGGTATCACGCGCGATGCGGCGAAGCTCTATATCGACCGTTATTTCGCCCGTTATCCGGGCGTTGCGCAGTACATGGAAGACACGCGCTCGGTTGCGAAGGAGAAGGGCTACGTCGAAACCGTTTTCGGCCGCCGCCTGTGGCTGCCCGAGATCAACGGCGGCAACGGCCCGCGCCGCCAGGCGGCCGAGCGCGCGGCAATCAATGCGCCGATGCAGGGCACCGCGGCCGACCTGATCAAGCTGTCGATGATCGCGGTGGACGACTGGCTCACCCGCGACAAGCTTGCCTCGCGGATGATCATGCAGGTGCACGATGAACTGGTGCTCGAGGTACCCGACGGCGAACTGTCGCTGGTACGCGAGAAACTGCCGGAAATGATGTGCGGCGTGGCGAAGCTGAAGGTGCCGCTCGTTGCCGAAGTGGGCGCCGGCGCGAACTGGGAAGAGGCACACTGACGCACCGCGGCGCGGTTCCCGATTCCTGCGGCATATTGTTGCAGGGATGCTGAATATCGAGATGGTTTGCTTGTGGTCAACGCGCAAGCTCCCGGACAATGCATGTCATTGACGCGGGGGCGGCGCGCCCCGCGTTCCGGGGGCGGATGCATCGAAGTGCTTCGAACTGCACATCGATGATGTCCGAACCGGTTAATCCACCGGGTGGCGCGAATGCATCGCGTTCGCACTGTCCGGCGGCAGCAGTTTCGAATCGCAAAGGGGGAACAGATGCATCGGATCATCATCGTAGGCGGAGGCGCGGGCGGCCTGGAACTGGCGACGCGGCTCGGCGACCGTTACGGCGCGCGCGGCAATCGTTCCGCGCGTGCGCTTGTCACGCTCGTCGACCGCAATCCGACCCACATCTGGAAACCGCTGCTGCACGAGGTCGCGGCCGGCAGCATGGATCCGTTCACGCAGGAGCTCGAATACGCGGCGCAGGCGCGCTGGCATGGCTTCGAGTTCCAGCAGGGCGGGCTGACCGGGCTCGACCGCGCGGCGAAGCGCATCACGCTCTCGCCGGTCAACGACAGCGATGGCGAGGAACTGCTGCCGGCGCGCGAGCTGGAATACGACACGCTCGTGATCGCGATCGGCAGCACGACTCACTTCTTCGGCGTGCAGGGTGCATCGGAAAACGCGATTGCGCTCGATACCGTTGGCGAGGCCGAGCGCTTCCGCAAGCGGCTGATCGCTGCGTGCATGCGCGCCGAGCACCAGGCGCCGGCGCCGACCGCGCCGGGTGAGGCGGCCGAGCCGCGCATCCAGGTCGCGATCGTCGGTGGCGGCGCGACCGGCGTCGAGCTGTCCGCCGAGCTGCGCAACACCGCGCAGGTGTTGTCGGCCTACGGGCTGCACAAGCTCGACCCGCGGCACGACGTCGGCATCGTGCTGATCGAATCGGGGCCGCGGATCCTCCCGGCGTTGCCGGAGCGCGTGTCGTCGGCGACGGCCGAACTGCTCGAAAAGATCGGCGTGCGGCTGATGCTCGCCGAGCGCGTGACCGAGGTGGCGCCCGGGGCCGTCCATGCGGCGAGCGGCAAGACGGTGCGCGCCGACCTGACGGTCTGGGCCGCTGGCATCAAGGCGCCGTCCGTGCTCGCCAATCTCGATGGTCTCCAGGTCAACAAGCTCGGCCAGCTCGACGTGCGCCGTACGCTGCAGACCTTCACCGACGACAACGTGTTCGCGCTCGGCGATTGTGCGGCATGCGCATGGCCCGGCAACGAGCGCAACGTGCCGCCGCGTGCACAGGCTGCGCACCAGCAGGCGAACTTCCTGCTGAAGGCAATCGGCTGTCGGCTCGACGGGCGCCCGCTGCCCGAATTCACGTATCGCGACCTCGGCTCGCTCGTGTCGCTCGGCCATTTCAGCGCGGTCGGCAACCTGATGGGCGGGCTGATCGGCGGCAACATGCTGATCGAAGGGCTGTTCGCACGCTTCATGTACATGTCGCTGTACCGGATGCACATCGCCGCGCTGCACGGCTATCCGAGGATGATGCTCGACACGGTCGCGCACTGGCTGCGGCGCACGACGCTGCCGCGCGTCAAGCTGCACTGAGCGCGCGTTCGCGCGGGGAGCGGGCGGGGACTGCGCACGTCGTGCATGGTCTCCGCCCGTTGTCTTTTTGCGGGCGGCAGGGCTTGCGTGCGTTCGACGAGCCTGATCGACCGCGTGTTTTTCGTTTCAATTCGCAAGTATCCGTTCGCGTAACGGCGGTCGACACGTGGCTTGCTGCATCGCGATTCGACGGGCCGCCGGCGGGTTTCCTCGCGACGATCGACGTGTCGAATCGACGCGTCGTAATTGAGTCTTACATATCTGACAGTTGACGCGACAACGGATTATTGGGCATCGTGTCCGGGTTTCCGCTTGCGGCGGTGTGCCAATCGCCGCGACATCCGCGCCGCGCGCCGGCGCGATGCCCCGTCATGCCGTGTCCGTGATCGTGACGGCGGCGCCCAATCGAGGAGTGCAATTCATGTTGAAACCCGAAGTCGACAGCCTGGTTCCCCACGTTCCGTTCTCGCGCCGCAAGTTCATGCAGGCCGCGCTGGGCGGGGCCTTCGCGGCGGCCGTCCTGCCCGTGTCGGCGCAGACGGTCACGACCGACAGCGAAGGGCTGGACGTCGACACCGTCGAGATCCGCTCGGGCGACTCGAGCGTGCCCGCGTATCGCGCGCAGCCGAAGGACAAGACGAACCTGCCGGTCGTCGTCGTGATTCACGAGATCTTCGGCGTGCACGCGCACATCGCCGATGTCTGTCGCCGCTTCGCGAAGCTCGGTTATCTCGCGATCGCGCCCGACCTGTTCGCGCGGCAAGGCAATGCGGCGAAGTATCCGACGATCAAGGAACTCGACGAGCACATCATCAGCAAGGTGCCGGACCGGCAAGTTTCCGAGGATCTCGATGCGACCGTCGCGTGGGCCGGCAAGAACGGCGGCGACCTGTCGCGTCTCGGCGTGGTCGGATTCTGCTGGGGTGGCCGTCAGAGCTGGCTGTATGCGGAGCACAACCCGCACGTGCGGGCGGCCGTTGCATGGTACGGGTTCGTCGAAGGCAAGACCGACGAGATGACGCCGTTCAACCCGGTCGATCATGCATCGCTGCTGAAGGTGCCGGTGCTCGGGTTGTATGGCGAGAAGGACACGAACATCACGCAGGCGTCGCTCGCGGACATGCGCAAGGCGATCCAGGCGAGCGATTCGAAGCTCGCGCGCGAATCGGAGATCGTCGTGTATCCGGATGCCGGCCATGCGTTCTTTGCCGATTACCGGCCGAGCTATGTGAAGGCCGATGCGGAGGAGAGCTGGAAGCGCGCGATCGCGTGGCTCCGCAAGTACGGCGTGATGTAAACGGCAAGCGGCGGCACATGCCGCCGCTTCGTTGCGCCTGCGCTGTGCCGGTGCTTACGGTGTCGGGCCGGTTGCGATCGGCCGCGACGGGTCGGCGCTCCATTCGCTCCACGAGCCCGGATACAGCGACGCGCCGTGCAGGCCCGCAACCTCCAGCGCAAGCGCGTTGTGACATGCGGTGACGCCGGAGCCGCATTGCAGGATCACGCGGTTCGGTTCGGTGCCCGCCAGCACGGCGGAAAATGCCTCGCGCAGTTCATGGCCGGTCTTGAAGCGGCCGTCGGCGGTCAGGTTGTCCTTGAAGAAGCGGTTGCGCGCGCCGGGGATGTGGCCGCCCACACGATCGATCGTTTCATTTTCGCCGCGGTAGCGATCGGGTGCGCGTGCATCGATCACGATGCGCGTGGGTGCATTCACGTTGGCGAGCACGGCGGCCGCATCGACCGTCGATTCGAGCGGTGCGGCCGCGCGGAAATCGCCGGCGGCCGGTTGCGGCACGTCGGTTGCCAGCGGCTGACCAGCTGCTTCCCAGGCCTGCAGGCCGCCGTCGAGCACGGCGACCGAATCGTGGCCGAGCCAGCGCAGCAGCCACCACAGTCGCGCCGCATAGGCGCCGCCTTGCGCGTCGTAAGCGACGACCTGCTGGCCCTGCTTGAGGCCGCGGCTTGCGAGCAGCGTGGCGAGTGCGTCGCGGGTCGGCAGTGGATGGCGACCATTGGTGCCCGTCTTGCGGCCCGACAGATCGCGGTCGAGATGGAGGTACTGGGCGCCGGGGAGATGGCCGGCTGCATACGCGGCTTCGCCGGCGGCCGGATCGACGAGATCGAAGCGGCAGTCGAACAGCGCGACGCTGCCGGGCGCCGCCGCCAGGCGCTCGGCGAGATTGGCGGCGGAGATGAGCGTGGTGTAGTGGGTGTGTGGCATGACGGCTCCCTGGAGTGCGAATGGCCTGACATTCCAAGTCTAAACAAAAAAAGACGGGCCGAAGCCCGTCTTTTCGTCTGCCGGATGCCGGGCGGCGTCAAAGCGCCGCACCTGCCGTCAGATGTCGCCGAGGTGGCGGCGCAGGAACTCGTGGAAGTGCTGCATGCCGTCTTCCATCGGGCTCTGGTACGGGCCGACCTGCGACTCGCCGCGTGCCATCAGCGCACGGCGGCCTGCGTCCATCCGCATCGCGATCTCGTCGTCCTCGACGGCCGTTTCCATATAGGCGGCGCGTTCGGCCTCGACGAATTCGCGTTCGAACAGCGCGATTTCCTCGGGGTAATAGAATTCGACGATGTTGGTCGTCTTCTGCGGGCCCTGCGGAATCAGCCATGACACGACGAGCACGTGCGGATACCACTCGATCATCAGGCCCGGGTAGTAGACCATCCAGATCGCGCCGAACTCCGGCGGCACGCCGTTACGGAACTTCAGCACCTGCTCGTGCCATTTCTGGTAAGTCGCGCTGCCCGGTTTCGCGAGGGCGTTGTGCACGCCGACCGTCTGCACGCTGTACCAGTCGCCGAACTCCCACTTGAGATCGTCGCACGACACGAAGCTGCCGAGGCCCGGGTGGAACGGGACGACGTGGTAATCCTCGAGGTAGACCTCGATGAACGTCTTCCAGTTGTAATCGCACTCGTGCACTTCGACGTGATCGAAGAGGTACTCGGAGAAGTCGAAGTGATGCTTCGTGCCGAGGTTGGCGAGGTCGCGCGCGACATGCCGGCCTTCGGCCTCGAACAGCAGCCCCTGCCAGTTCTGCAGCGGGCTCTTGCCGAGGTTCAGGCAGGGCTTGTCGGGGAAGTGCGGCGCGCCGAGCAACTCGCCTTCCAGATCGTACGTCCAGCGGTGCAGCGGACACACGATGTTCTGCGTGTGGCCGCGCCCGTTGAGCATGATCGCCTGCCGGTGGCGGCAGACGTTCGACAGCAGTTCAATCTGATTCGCCTGGTTGCGAACCAGCACGCGGCCTTCCTTCTCGGACGGCAACGCAAAATAATCCCCCGCCTCGGGCACCATCAACTCGTGCCCGACGTAACGAGGTCCTTTCTTGAAGAGGGTTTCGATCTCGCGCTCGAGTAGCGCCTCATCGAAGTATGCAGTGACTGGAAGCTGGCTGTGAGCCGACTTCAACTGAAGCGCATCGCTCAGATTGGACATTCCCACTCCCGGTGTTAGCGTGAAAGCAGTGAACAACCCAACCATCGAAAAATCGATTTAGGGAAACGGGGAATTATACCCGGTTCGCCTCGCAAGGCTAGGATTAAGTGCCTGATTTGTGTCAATTTTTTGTCGGGCGACAATCGGAGGGCGCACAATGTGTGTCGAAGATGGGGCCGGAATATGTACCCGGGTGCCCACGACGGCAGGTCGGAAAATTCTCTTTTGCCGTAGAATGTCCGACTTGTTTTGAAATTTGACACCCTCGTCCATGGCGAAAACCGCATCCCCAGGCGCCACGCCGCCCGGCAATGGCACCGAACCGTTGCCGGACAATTACGAGATGGCGCTCGCGGAACTCGAGACGCTGGTTGCCCGGATGGAAGGCGGCGCGTTGAGCCTCGAGGATTCACTGGCGGCGTATCGCCGCGGTGCGACCCTCGTTGCGTTTTGCCAACAGCAGCTTGAGAAAGTGGAGCAGCAGGTTCGCGTGCTCGACGGCGCGACGCTGAAGCCGCTTTCGTCCGGAACGGCCGCCACGGACGGCGAAGACGACGATCTATGACATTCGAACAATGGATGCGGTCCGTGCTTGACCGCGTCGAGGACGCACTCGGCCACTATCTGCCCGCTGAAACCGCGATGCCGGCGAAACTTCATGAGGCGATGCGTTATGCGGTCCTCGGCGGCGGCAAACGCGTTCGCCCGCTGCTGTGCCATGCAGCAGGCGAACTGACCGGCGCGACGGAAGCGGCGCGCAATGCGGCGGCAGCGGCACTGGAGATGATCCACGTCTACTCGCTCGTGCACGACGACATGCCGTGCATGGACGACGACGCGCTGCGTCGCGGCAAGCCGACCGTGCACGTGCAGTACGACGAGCCGACGGCACTGCTGGTCGGCGACGCGCTGCAGTCGCAGGCGTTCGTTGCGCTGACCGATGCCGCGGCGCTGTCGCCGGTGCAGCAGGCTGCGCTCGTGCGCGAACTGGCGCTGGCGAGCGGCTCGATCGGCATGGCCGGCGGGCAGGCGATCGACCTGGCGAGCGTCGGCCTCAAGCTGACGCGCGAGCAGCTCGAGACGATGCACCGGATGAAGACGGGCGCATTGTTGCGCGCGGCCGTGCGGATGGGCGCGCTGGCCGGCGAGACGCCGTCCGCGGAAACGATGGCGGCGCTCGATGTGTACGCGGGTGCCGTAGGTCTGGCCTTCCAGGTCGTCGACGACATTCTCGACGTCACGACCGATTCGGCGACGCTCGGCAAGACGGCCGGCAAGGACGCGGCGAACGACAAGCCGACCTATGTATCGATCCTCGGACTCGAGGCGTCGCGTGAGCTCGCAGCGCAACTGCGCGCCGAAGCGCACGACGCGCTGAAACCGTTCGGCGCACGCGCACAGCGTCTCGCCGAACTTGCCGACCTGGTAGTGAACCGGGTCAGCTGACGCGAAAGCCCGCCGCCGCGCACACGCTACGGTGCGTGCAACAGAATGCGGGCGCGTTTGATTTCCTACAATGGAACGACGATGTACGACTTGCTGAAAACCATCGACGACCCGGCGGATTTGCGCCGCCTCGATCGTCGCCAACTTCAACCGCTCGCGGATGAACTGCGCGCGTTCGTGCTCGACAGTGTGTCGAAGACGGGCGGCCATTTGTCGTCCAACCTCGGGACGGTCGAGCTGACGATCGCGTTGCACTACGTGTTCAACACGCCGAACGATCGCATCGTCTGGGATGTGGGTCACCAGACCTATCCGCACAAGATCCTGACGGGCCGCCGCGACCAGATGCATTCGCTGCGCCAGCAGGACGGCATCTCGGGCTTCCCGCGCCGCAGCGAATCCGAATTCGACACGTTCGGCACCGCGCACTCGAGCACGTCGATCTCGGCCGCACTCGGCATGGCGATCGGCAGCCAGCTGAACGGCGACGACCGCTTCTCGATCGCCGTGATCGGCGACGGTGCGATGACGGCCGGCATGGCGTTCGAGGCGATGAACAATGCAGGCGTGTCGGAAGATGCGAAGCTGCTCGTGATCCTGAACGACAACGACATGTCGATTTCGCCGCCGGTCGGCGCGCTGAATCGCCATCTCGCCCGCCTGATGTCGGGCCGCTTCTATGCGGCTGCGCGCGCGGGCGTCGAGCGCGTGTTGAGCGTGGCGCCGCCGGTGCTCGAACTCGCGCGCAAGCTCGAGGAGCACGCGAAGGGCATGGTCGTGCCGGCCACGCTGTTCGAAGAGTTCGGCTTCAACTACATCGGCCCGATCGACGGTCACGATCTCGATTCGCTGATCCCGACGCTGCAGAACATCCGCGAACTGCGCGGCCCGCAGTTCCTGCACGTGGTCACGAAGAAAGGCCAGGGCTACAAGCTCGCCGAAGCGGATCCCGTGCTCTACCACGGCCCCGGCAAGTTCAACCCGGCCGAAGGCATCAAGCCGTCGACCGCACCCGCGAAGAAGACGTACACGCAGGTGTTCGGCGAGTGGCTGTGCGATGAAGCCGAGCGCGATACGCGCGTCGTCGGCATCACGCCCGCGATGCGCGAAGGCTCGGGCATGGTCGAGTTCGAGAAGCGCTTCAAGGATCGCTACTACGACGTCGGCATCGCCGAGCAGCACGCGGTGACGTTCGCGGGCGGCATGGCAACCGAAGGCCTCAAGCCGGTCGTCGCGATCTACTCGACGTTCCTGCAGCGTGCGTACGATCAACTGATCCACGACGTCGCGCTGCAGAACCTGCCGGTCGTGTTCGCGATCGACCGTGCCGGCCTCGTCGGCGCGGACGGCGCGACGCACGCGGGCGCGTACGATCTCGCGTTCATGCGCTGCATCCCGAACATGACGATCATGGCTGCGTCCGACGAGAACGAATGCCGTCAGATGCTGCACACGGCGCTGCAGCAGCCGAACCCGACCGCAGTGCGCTATCCGCGCGGCGCGGGCACGGGCGTGGCGACGGTGAAGGAATTCACCGAAATTCCGCTCGGCAAGGGTGAAGTGCGTCGCCAGACGTCGCAGCCGGAAGGCAAGCGCGTCGCAATCCTCGCGTTCGGCACGATGGTCGCACCGTCGCTCGCCGCGGCCGAGGAGCTCGATGCAACCGTCGCGAACATGCGCTTCGTGAAGCCGGTCGATGCGGCGCTCGTGCGTGAACTCGCCGAGACGCACGACTACCTCGTCACGGTCGAGGAAGGTTGCGTGATGGGTGGCGCGGGCTCGGCCTGCGTGGAAGCCCTGATGGAGAGTGGGGTTATCCGACCCGTACTACAATTGGGCCTCCCTGACCTGTTCATCGATCACGGCGACCCCGCGAAGCTGCTGTCGCAATGCGGCCTCGACGGCGCGGGTATCGCGAAATCGATTCGCGAACGCTTTCTGAATCCGGCGGCCGACGTCGCCGGTCAGGCGAAGCGCGTCGCATAAGCTGGCGCCGCCCGCGGGCGGCGTCGGTGCGACTGGCGCAACCGGTCTTCATTGATGCGGAAAACATGGGCCTGCGGGCCCATGTTGCTTTTCCGGCTGCCGCATGATGCGGCGTGCGCGTCGTCGAACGCGCGGCTTACAAGGATTGAACAAGATGAACCAGATGAATCCCGCCTTCGTGATGCCCGACGTGCAGAGCACGGTGGATACCCGTCAGATTCCGATTCAGCGCGTGGGCGTGAAGGCGGTCCGGCATCCGTTGACGGTGTGTACCGAAAGCGGTGATGTGCAGCCGACCGTCGGTGTCTGGAACCTCGACGTCCGCCTGCCGGCCGACCAGAAGGGCACGCACATGTCGCGTTTCGTCGCGCTGCTCGAAGAGAACCGCGCACCGCTGACGGTCGAGCGTTTTCGCGCGATGCTCGCGTCGATGCTCGAGAAGCTGGAAGCCGAGGCCGGCCGCATCGAGGTCACGTTCCCGTACTTCGTGAACAAGACGGCGCCGGTGTCGGGCGTGCAGAGCCTGCTCGACTATGAAGTGACGCTCGCGGGCGAAAGCCGCAACGGCGACACGCGCCTGTTCCTGAAGGTGCTCGTGCCGGTGACGAGCCTGTGCCCGTGCTCGAAGAAGATCTCGCAGTACGGCGCGCACAACCAGCGCTCGCACGTGACGATCGACGCGGAGCTCGCGGCCGACCTGCCGGTCGAGGCGCTGATCCGCATCGCCGAGGAAGAGGCATCGTGCGAGCTGTGGGGCCTGCTGAAGCGTCCGGACGAGAAGTTCGTCACCGAGCGTGCGTACGAGAATCCGAAGTTCGTCGAGGATCTCGTGCGCGACGTCGCGCAGCGTCTCGACGCGGACGAGCGCGTGGTGGCTTACGTGCTCGAAGCAGAGAACTTCGAGTCGATCCACAATCACAGCGCGTATGCGCTGATCGAACGCGACAAGCGGCAGGCAGCATAACGCCGCGGCGTTTTGTCGCGCCGATGAAAAAAGGCCGCTCGAATGAGCGGCCTTTTTGTTTGCCGGTGCGACCTTGCGTCGCACGGTGCGGCTCAGCGTGCGAGCGACGCGAGATCCCAGCGCGGCTTCACCGTGAATGCGTAGTCGGCATTTGCCTGCTCGGGCCAGCGGCCGAGCCGCAATGCGCCCGCGAGTGCGATCATCGCGCCGTTGTCGGTGCAGAGCGCGAGATCGGGGTAGTGCACGTCGAAACCGCGCTTGGCCGCGGCGGCCGACAGCGCTGCGCGCAACTGGCGGTTCGCGCCGACGCCGCCCGCGACCACGAGGCGCTTGAGCTTGGTCTTCTTCAGCGCGGCGAGCGACTTGGCGACGAGCACGTCGACGGCCGCGTCGACGAAGCCGCGTGCTAGGTCGGCCTTCGCGCGTTCGAGCGCTTCGCCTTCCAGCTTCGCCGCTTCGAACTTCTTCATCTGCGTGAGCACGGCCGTCTTCAGGCCGCTGAAGCTGAAGTCGAGGTCGCCCGAATGCAGCATCGGACGCGGCAGCACGACCGCGCCCGGCGTGCCGGTTTCGGCGAGTTTCGATACTTCCGGGCCGCCCGGGTAGCCGAGGCCGATCAGCTTCGCCGTCTTGTCGAATGCTTCGCCGGCCGCATCGTCGAGCGTTTCGCCGAGCGTCTCGTACACGCCGACGTCGGTCACGCGCATCAGTTGCGTGTGACCACCGGACACCAGCAGCGCGACGAACGGGAACGGCGGCGGCTCGTCGACGAGCAGCGGCGACAGCAGGTGGCCTTCGAGGTGATGGATGCCGACGGTCGGCTTGTTCCAGGCGAGCGCGAGCGCATTCGCGATGCTCGCGCCGACCAGCAGTGCGCCGGCGAGACCGGGGCCCTGCGTGAACGCGATCGCATCGATGTCGTCGCGGCGCGTGCCGCTTTGCGCCATCACTTCCTCGAGCAGCGGCAGTGCGCGGCGGATGTGGTCGCGCGACGCGAGCTCGGGCACGACGCCGCCGTACTCGCGGTGCATGGCGATCTGCGAGTGGAGCGCGTGCGCGAGCAGGCCGCGCTGCGTGTCGTAGAGCGCGAGGCCGGTTTCGTCACAGGAGCTTTCGATGCCGAGAACAAGCATGGGTGCGGGCAGGGCGCGCCTTATCGGACGCGCCGCAGGAAGGTCAACGTAACCGGAAATTATAGCAGGCGAGGGCCTGCCGCCGCTGGCGGCGGCCCGGGCCCGATGCCGGGCAGGTACAATCCGCGCCATGGAAACTTATGACATCGCCGTGATCGGCGCCGGCGCGGCCGGGATGATGAGCGCCGCGGTTGCCGGGCAGCTCGGCCGCCGCGTCGTGCTGATCGATCACGCGCCGCGGCTCGCCGAGAAGATTCGCATCTCGGGCGGCGGCCGCTGCAACTTCACGAACCTGTACGCCGGCCCCGACAACTATCTGTCGTCGAATCCGCATTTCGCGCGCTCGGCCCTGGCGCGCTATACGCCGCGCGATTTTCTCGGGCTGCTCAAGCGTCATCATGTGACCTGGCACGAAAAGCACAAGGGCCAGCTCTTTTGCGATCACGGCAGCGACGCGGTCATCGACGTGCTGAAGCACGAGTGCGATGCGGGCGGCATCGCGTGGCGCCGGCCCGTCGTCGTCGACGCGGTGCGCCACGCGCCGGCCGACGGCTTCATGCTCGACACGCAGCAGGCGGGGACGATCGGTGCGCGCGCACTGATCGTCGCGACCGGCGGCCTGTCGATCCCGAAGATCGGCGCGACCGACTTCGGCTACCGGCTGGCCAAGCAGTTCGGCCACAAGCTCATCGATACGCGGCCCGCGCTCGTGCCGTTGACGTTCGCGCAGCAGGACTGGGAGCCGTTCGCGGCGTTGTCCGGCGTATCGCTCGAAGTGCGCGTCTCGACCGGAGACAAGAAGCGCGGCGGCGAATTCGTCGAGGACCTGCTGCTGACCCATCGCGGCCTGTCCGGGCCCGGGATCCTGCAGATCTCGAGTTACTGGCAGCCTGGCGACCCGATTCGCGTCGATCTGTTGCCGCAGCGCGACACGGTCGCCGACCTGCTCGATGCGAAGCGCACGTCGAAGCGCCAGATCGGTTCGCTGCTCGCGGACTGGGTGCCGTCGCGCCTCGCGCATGCGTGGCTCGACACGCATCGCGTCGCGGCCGACGCGCGGCTCGCGGACCTGCCCGACAAGACGCTGCGCCAGATCGGCGACGCGCTGTCCGGCTGGACGCTGACGCCGAACGGCACCGAGGGCTACAAGAAGGCCGAAGTGACGAAGGGCGGGGTCGATACGCGCGACCTGTCGTCGGCGACGATGATGAGCACGCGCGTGCCCGGGCTGTTCTTCGTCGGCGAGGCGGTGGACGTGACGGGCTGGCTCGGCGGCTACAACTTCCAGTGGGCGTGGGCGTCCGGCACGGCGGCCGGGCAGGCCGCGGCGGAGTATGCGCGCGGCGCCTGACGGGGCCGGGCTGGCGCCGTTTTGACGGGACCAGGCCCCGTGCCTTTAGGCAATCGCTCTGCTATACTCGGTAGTCTTTCCTTGCAAACCTTTATTCGTGTCGGATCATGACGATCATTCGCGTTAAAGAGAACGAGCCGTTCGAAGTTGCAATGCGTCGCTTCAAGCGCACGATCGAGAAGAACGGTCTGCTGACCGAGCTCCGAGCGCGCGAGTTTTACGAGAAGCCGACCGCGGAGCGCAAACGCAAGAAGGCTGCTGCAGTGAAGCGTCATTACAAGCGTATCCGCAGCCAGACGCTGCCGAAGAAGCTGTACTGAACGATTGGGCGCCGCGCGGTTCGCTGAGCGGCGCACCGGCGACTCCGTGCGATCGAGGAAGATCGAGCATGATCGTGCGACCGATCAGGCGAGCCGCCGATGCCGGATTCGAGCAACCCGCTTGAGACACTGTCCCAAGCGGGTTTTTGTGTTGACGTCCGTTCGCGGGCGTCGAATTCACGTTTCCTTCCCGGGTGAAAGATGAGTTTGAAAGAGCAGATCAGCGAAGACATGAAGGCCGCGATGCGCGCGAAGGAAAGCGAGCGCCTGGCAACGATTCGCCTGCTGATGGCCGCGATCAAGCAGCGCGAAGTCGACGATCAGATCACCCTCGACGACGCGGGCATCACGGCCGTGATCGACAAGATGATCAAGCAGCGCAAGGATTCGATCAGCCAGTTCCAGGCAGCCGCCCGTGACGACCTCGTCGCGAAGGAGCAGGCTGAACTGGTCGTGCTGAGCGGCTACATGCCCGAGCAGCTGTCGGAAGCCGAAGTGGCTGCCGAAGTCCAGGCTGCGGTCGCGCAGACGGGCGCCGCCGGCCCGCAGGACATGGGCAAGGTGATGGGCGTGCTGAAGGGCAAGCTCGCCGGCCGTGCCGACATGACGGCGATTTCCGCGCTGGTCAAGGCCGCGCTGACGAAGTAACCCCTGTTTCCCCGGCGCGCGCAGTGCGTGGGCCGGGGTGTCGTATTGTCTTTTTTTCGCTCGATCCCACGGTGATTCCGCATTCGTTCCTGCAGGACTTGCTGAACCGCGTCGATATCGTCGACGTGGTGGGTCGGTACGTGCAGCTCAAGAAGGGCGGCGCCAACTTCATGGGGCTGTGCCCGTTCCACAACGAGAAGAGCCCGTCGTTTACCGTCAGTCCGACCAAGCAGTTCTATCACTGCTTCGGTTGTGGCGCGCACGGCACGGCGATCGGCTTCCTGATGGAACACGCGGGGCTTACGTTCCCCGAAGCCGTGCAGGAACTCGCGCAGTCCGTCGGGCTGACCGTGCCGCACGAGCCGTCGATGCGTGGCGGTGGGGGCGGAGGCGGGGGCGGCGACTATCCGGCGCCGGTGTCGAAATCGGTCGCGACCGCGTTGTCCGATGCGATGACCGCCGCATGCGATTACTACCGCAAGCAGTTGCGCGGTGCGACCGTCGCGATCCAGTACCTGAAGAACCGGGGCCTGACCGGCGAGATCGCCGCGCGCTTCGGTCTTGGTTATGCGCCGGATGGCTGGCAGAACCTCGAAGCCGCGTTCCCGGACTATCGCGACGAGTCGCTCGTCGAGTCGGGGCTCGTGATCGTCAGCGAGAAGACCGATGCGCAGGGCGTCGCACGCCGCTACGACCGGTTCCGCGAGCGGATCATGTTCCCGATCCGCAACGTGAAGGGCCAGGTGATCGGCTTCGGCGGCCGCGTGCTCGGCAGCGGCGAGCCGAAGTACCTGAACTCGCCCGAAACCCCGCTGTTCAACAAGGGCAGCGAGCTGTACGGCCTGTTCGAGGCGCGGCTCGCGATTCGCGAGCGCAAGTACGTGCTGGTCGTCGAAGGCTACATGGACGTCGTCGCGCTCGCGCAGCTCGGGTTCCCGAACGCGGTCGCGACGCTCGGCACCGCGTGCACGCCGATTCACGTGCAGAAGCTGCTGCGCCAGACCGATACGGTCATTTTCAGTTTCGACGGCGATTCGGCCGGGCGGCGGGCGGCCCGGCGCGCGCTCGAGGCCTGCCTGCCGCATGCGGGCGACAACCGCACGATCCGGTTCCTTTTTCTGCCGGCCGAGCACGATCCGGACAGCTATGTACGCGAGTTCGGCGAGGCGGCGTTCTCCGAGCAGGTCGAGCGCGCGATGCCGCTGTCACAATTTCTGCTGAACGAAGCAATTTCCGGCAAGGCACTCGACCAGCCGGAAGGCCGCGCGAAGGCGCTGTTCGACGCGAAGCCGCTGTTGCAGGCACTGCCCGCGAACGCGTTGCGCGCGCAGATCATGCACATGTTCGCCGATCGCCTCGACATCCCGTTCGAAGAGGTCGCGGGGCTGTCAGACGTCGATACGCGGATCGCGGCGCCACCGCGCCAGGCACCCCCGCGAAGCGAGCGGCGTCGCGTGACGGACAGCGAAAAGCGTGCGTTGCGCACGCTGGTGATGCATCCGCGCATCGCGACTCAGCTCGACGACGAGCAGCTCGCGACCCTGCGCGCGTTGCCGCGCATCGGCGAACTGTTCGCGGAAGTCGTCGATCACGCGCGCGCACTGGGCGACGGCGCGGAGTTCCGGCTGCTGTCGGATGTCCTGCGGACGTCCTCGAATGGAGCGACTTACGAGGAAATCTTCCGCGAAATTCTGGACTATGATGAAAACGTCCGCGACTTGCTGTTACAGAATCCGGAAGACGAGACGGTGCCCGAGCGGCAGCGTGAACAGGAACGGATCGCGGGGGAGGAACTGCAGGCGGCGGTACTCAAGATGCGTTACGACGCCTGCTGCGACCGGCTTGACAGGCTGGCGCGGCAATCCACCTTCACACCCGAGGAATTGGCCGAATTGACGGAATTGAACCAGCAGCGAACCGACATGAAGCGTCGGCTCGGGCTGTAGGCGGCCGGGGAGCTTAGAGAGGGCTCCCCAGCGTGCTATAATATAAGGTTTCCAGCGGTTTGTTTTCTAAGCAGAGGCGAGAATCGCGATGGCAAAGACGACAGGCGGAAAGAAAGCAGCAGGCAAGGGCTCGACGGAGCCGACCAAGAAGGTCACAGCGGCCAAGTCTGCTTCTTCCACCAGGACAACGTCTTCAGCCACGTCAGCCCCAGCAGGAAAGAAAACCGCGGCCGGCACTGCTCAAGCTGCGCCGGTGCAGGCAGCCAGAACACGGGCTGCCGCCAGACCCGACTCCGGGCCGGCCAAGCCGGCGGCGAAGCGGGCAAGTGCGAAAAGCGCAAGGGACACGACTGCCGCCGCGGACGAAACGGCAGTACGTACTACTCATGCACCCACGGTTCAACCGGCTGTCGTCCAGCAGCCGCGAGTCGATATAGCCGGTACGGCGAACTCCATGACCAAAAAGCTGAACGAAGTATCCGTCGAAGACGACGCAAATCAGAGCGACGAGCAGCCCGCAGCAGCAGCGGCGGCTGCACCGGGCAAGTCCAAGGTGCGCGATCGTCGTGCCAAGGAAAAGGCGCTACTGAAGGAAGCGTTCGCGACGAGCACGCCGGGTACGGCCGAGGAGCTCGAAGAGCGCCGCGTGAAACTGCGCGCGCTGATCAAGCTCGGCAAGGAGCGCGGCTTCCTGACGTACGCCGAAATCAACGACCACCTGCCGGACAACTTCACCGAGACCGAAGCCCTCGAAGGCATCATCGGTACGTTCAACGACATGGGCGTGGCGGTCTACGAGCAGGCGCCGGACGCGGAAACGCTGCTCCTGAACGACAACGCGCCCGCCGCGTCGTCGGACGATGAAGTCGAAGAGGAAGCGGAAGTTGCGCTGTCCACCGTCGATTCGGAATTCGGCCGCACGACCGATCCGGTCCGGATGTACATGCGTGAAATGGGCACGGTCGAGCTGCTTACGCGCGAAGGCGAAATCGAGATCGCGAAGCGGATCGAGGACGGCCTGCGCCACATGGTGATGGCAATCTCCGCATGCCCGACGACGATCGCCGACATCCTCGCGATGGCTGAACGCGTCGCGAACGAAGAGATCCGCGTCGATGAGCTCGTCGACGGCCTGCTCGATCCGAATGCTTCGGACTCCGCCGATACCGACGGCTTCTCCGCGAAGGAAGCGGAAGCCATCGAGAACGAGGACGAGGAAGCCGAAGAGGAAGAGGAAGAAGAGGAAGAGGAGGAAGATGACGGTGCCGCACAGGCATCGGCCAACGCCGCCCAGCTCGAAGCCCTCAAGCGCGCCTCGCTCGACAAGTTCTCGCAGATCAGCGAGTGGTTCGACAAGATGCGCCGCGCGTTCGAAAAGGAAGGCTACAAGTCGAAGGCCTACCTGAAGGCGCAGGAAACGATCCAGACCGAACTGATGACGATCCGCTTCACCGCGCGTACCGTCGAACGCCTGTGCGACACGCTGCGTGCGCAGGTGGACGAAGTGCGCCAGGTCGAACGTCAGATCCTGCACATCGTCGTCGACAAGTGCGGCATGCCGCGTTCGGAATTCATCGCGCGCTTCCCGGGCAGCGAGACGGATCTCGACTGGTCCGAGAAGGTCATGGCCGAAGGCCATTCGTACAGCGCGGTGCTGTCGCGTAACGTTCCGGCGATCCGCGAACAGCAGCAGCGCCTGCTCGACCTGCAGGCGCGCGTCGTGCTGCCGCTGAAGGACCTGAAGGAAACCAACCGCCAGATGGCGGCCGGCGAACTGAAGGCGCGCCAGGCGAAGCGCGAAATGACCGAGGCGAACCTGCGTCTCGTGATCTCGATCGCGAAGAAGTACACGAACCGCGGCCTGCAGTTCCTCGACCTGATCCAGGAAGGCAACATCGGCCTGATGAAGGCGGTGGACAAGTTCGAATACCGTCGCGGCTACAAGTTCTCGACCTATGCGACGTGGTGGATCCGTCAGGCCATCACGCGCTCGATCGCGGACCAGGCGCGCACGATCCGTATTCCGGTTCACATGATCGAGACGATCAACAAGATGAACCGCATCTCGCGGCAGATCCTGCAGGAAACCGGTCTCGAGCCGGATCCGGCAACGCTCGCCGAGAAGATGGAGATGCCGGAAGACAAGATCCGCAAGATCATGAAGATCGCGAAGGAGCCGATCTCGATGGAAACGCCGATCGGTGACGACGACGATTCCCATCTCGGCGACTTCATCGAGGACACCAACACGGTCGCGCCGGCGGATGCCGCGCTGCATGCAAGCATGCGCGACGTCGTGAAGGACGTGCTCGATTCGCTGACGCCGCGCGAGGCGAAGGTGCTGCGGATGCGTTTCGGTATCGAGATGAGCACGGATCACACGCTCGAGGAAGTCGGCAAGCAGTTCGACGTCACGCGTGAGCGGATCCGTCAGATCGAGGCCAAGGCGCTGCGCAAGCTGCGTCACCCGAGCCGTTCCGACAAGCTGAAGTCGTTCCTCGAAGGGAACTGATTTCCAGCGTCTCTCCTGCGAACGCCGCCGGTATCTGCATGATGCCGGTGGCGTTTCTCCCCTTTGTTGTTACAATGCCGGCCCGGCTTCTTTGTCGGGGCAGCGTGTGACACGCTTTGCTTCTCATCAGGGCTTGTAGCTCAGCGGTTAGAGCAGTCGACTCATAATCGATTGGTCGCGGGTTCGAACCCCGCCGGGCCCACCAGATTTCATGCGCGCGATTGCGCGGCATGCCGAAAACCCGCGATGGCTTCATGCGTCGCGGGTTTTTCTTTGCGTGGACGCGTGACGCGCATCCGGATCGGGAAATTACCGAGAAAGTGCCGCGCCGCTGTCAATCCAAGTATGCTGTAGCGCGGCCGTTTCACATGCAACACCGATTGCGGCCGAAGGAAAGCCCAACAGCCCCGCGATCCATCCGGCGGCAAGAATAAACAGACTTCGGCGGGAGTGGGACGGCAATCATGACCATGCTGCGTTCGTGGGGTGCGATTCTCTCGTTGCTGGCGCTCGTTGCATGCGCGAGCCTGCCGCCGCAGGCCGATCGCGTACAGACGCACGCGTACACCGATACCGACAACACGCGACTGGGCGTTGCGTTCCAGCGGCAGGCCAGTACGCACCCGGGGCAGGACGCGTTCCATCTGTTGATCGATCCGGTCGACGCGCTGGATGCGCGCGTGTTGCTTGCCGATCGCGCGGACCGCTCGCTCGACCTTCAGTACTACATCTGGCACGACGACCTGACCGGGCACGAACTGGCCGACGCGATCATTCGCGCGGCCGATCGCGGCGTGCGGGTCCGTGCGCTGCTCGACGATCTCGGCACGAACGCGGACGACCGCAAGCTGCTCGAGATCAGTTCGCATCCGAACATCGAAATCCGGCTGTTCAATCCGGTCGCCACGCGCCGGTTCAAGAAGATCGGCACGGTGTTCGAGTTCTCGCGCGTCAACCGGCGCATGCACAACAAGGCGATGATCGCGGACAACCAGGCGGCGATCATCGGCGGCCGCAATATCGGCGACGAGTATTTCGGCGCGTCGTCGATGCTGGAATTCGGCGATCTCGATGTCGTCGTCCACGGCCCGGTCGTGAAGAACATCTCGACCGAATTCGACACGTTCTGGAATTCCCCGTACGCGTATCCGATCGGTGCGCTGGTCGGACACGATGCGGCGCCGGGTGGGCTGGACCGCGAGCGCGAACGATTGCGCGACTACCTGAGGACCATGGAGGACAACCCGTACGTACTCGAGGCGAGGCAACGGCTCGACCAGATTGTTCACGGGGCGGGCACGGAACTGTCGTGGGGCCACGCGACGGTGCTGTACGACGATCCGTCGAAGATCGCGCACGCGCCGAAGGACAGCGACGGGCACCTGATGCCGCAGTTGCGGGCGCTCGCATTGCAGCCCGAGCATGACCTGCTGATCGTGTCGCCGTATTTCGTGCCGGGCAAGGAGGTCGTCGAGCGGCTGCGCGCGCTCACGGCGCGCGGCGTGCGCGTCACGGTGCTGACCAACTCGCTCGCGTCGACCGACGTGGCGGCCGTGCATGCGGGCTACCGGCAATACCGCAGCGATCTCGTGGCGGCCGGCGTGCGGCTTTACGAACGGCGGCCGTCGGGCGACAAGAGCATTTCGAAGAAAGTGATCATCGGGTCGTCGCGCGCGTCGCTGCATGCCAAGACCTACGTGTTCGACCACAAGAGCATTTTCATCGGGTCGATGAATCTCGATCCGCGCTCGCTGAACCTCAATACGGAAATCGGCGTGTACTGCGAGAGTCCGGCGATTGCGTCGCAAGTGGCAAACGATCTGGAAGGGCGGCTCGATCGAATTGCGTGGCGGGTCGAGTCGAGGACCGATCCGGCGGGCAAAGGGCAGCTCAAGTGGATTCAGACCGATTCGGACGGGAAGGTCACGGAGCTCGATCACGAACCGGAAGTGTCGGCCGCGCGGCGGATGGAAATCTGGTTTCTCGGGCTGCTTCCGATCGAATCGCAACTGTGAGCGGCGATGCCGCGTGCGACGCTCAGCAACGCGTGCGGCCGAGCTGCTCGATGACGGCCGCGAGCTGCATCGTCGCGGTCTCGATCGTCGCGTCGTTCAGGCCGGCGTATCCCAGCACGAAGCCGTTGTACGGCCGGCCGTCGCCGACGCGATAGCTGCTCAGCGGCTGAAGCAGCAGGCCATGCGCGGCCGCGGCGCGGGCGACGTCGGTATCGTGCAGCGGCATCGCGAGATCCGCCGACAGATGCATGCCGCCCGGACTTTCGCGAACACTCAGCGCGGTGCCGAGGTGGCGGGCGAGTGCCGCTTCGAGGCTGCTCCGTCGCTCGGCGTACAGCATCCGCATCTTGCGCAGGTGCCGCGCAAAGAGGCCCGTGTCGATGAATTCGGCCATCGCCAGTTGGTCGGCCGAGTGGCCGCGATGGACGAGTTCGCGCAGCGTTCGGGTGAAGCGTTCGACCAACACCGGCGGAACCACCATGAAGCCGAGCCGCAGGGCGGGAAACATCGTCTTGCTGAAGGTGCCGAGATAGCAGACCGGTGCGTCGGCATGCAGGCCCTGGATCGCGGGCAGCGGCTGGCCGCCGTGGCGGAACTCGCTGTCGTAGTCGTCCTCGATGATCCACGCGCCGCACGCACGAGCGTGCTCGACGAGCGCCGCGCGCCGCCGGGGGCTCATCAGCGCGCCAAGCGGGTATTGATGCGATGGCGTCGTATAGATCAGCCGCGGCGGCCGGGTGCGCCACTGTTCGTCGGTGGGCGCCATCCCTTCGTGGTCGACCTCGATCGGCACGAGCGCCAGGCCGGTCGACCGGAATGCGGTTCGGGCGCCGTTGTAGCAGGGGTTCTCGAGCCAGCCGAATTCACCGGGATTCGCCAGCATGCGCGCGCACAGTTCGAGGCTGCTTTGCGTGCCGTCGGTGATGAATACCTGGCCTGTGTCGCAGCGCACGCCTCGCGAGACCCGGATATAGGCGGCCACGGCGCGCCGCAATTCGGGCAGCCCTTCGACCGGGCCATAGGCGAGCTGCGCGGGTTTGATGACTTTCCATGCGCGCTCGATGCAACGACGCCATGGGGTAACGGGGAATTCATCGAGCGACGGCAGGCCAGGCACGAACGGCAGCATGCGTTCGGGTTCGGGATCGGCGTTCTCCAGCCCATGCACGCGCTCGGACAATTGAACCGGGGCCGGGCCGCTGTCGAGCCCGGCGCTCGAACGGCCGCATCCGTCCCAGAGCGTGATCGTACCGTTGCGCGTAGCCGCCACGAAGCCTTCTTCGGCAAGGCGCTCGTACGCATAGACTGCCGAATTGCGCGCGATGCCCAGCTCCGCCGCGAGCACGCGCGTCGACACGAGCCGTGTGCCGGACGGAATGTGTCCGTCCAGCAGCAGGTTGCGCAGGCTCCGGTAGAGGGCTTCCTGCTGGCTGTGTCGGGTCGTGCCGTCCTGTCTGGAAAGCGATGAGATGAGCAGCGCGAGATCCATGGGCTGGTTCTAGAATTTTTCGTTGAGCTGGTTCTTTTGAAGATTCGACGCGCATCGTATCGTTCACGTTCTCGCGGTGCCGGCCGGCGCGCGGGTCATTCCGGCGATCGTCCACGATAGCGGCACACGCGTATTTTGATCGATTTGGCAAGCGACTGTCGATGGGCCGATCGACAGGGCGGCGCAGCCGTGGAAGCCGCACGCATCCGATTCGATCAACTTCGGAGTGCAAAACTATTCAGAGTGGATGCCCGCGTCGTGTCGGAATGCGGGCCGCTCGATGCGTGCAAGCGCGCGCGAACAGGAACACGAAACATGAAAGACCAGACCGCCATCTCTCCCACGTCCCGCACCACCATTCGCCGCCTGCCGGAACTGGCGAACCGCGATCGCACGATGCTTCATCGCGTCGTGGACGAGGCCTACGTCTGCCATGTCGCGTTCGGTGCAGGCGACGACACGCACTGCATCCCGACCGCGCACTGGAGACGGGGCGATGACCTCTATATTCACGGGTCCAACGGCAGCCGGATGATCAAGGCGCTGTCGGCGGGCGCGCAGGCGTCCATCGCGATTACGTTGCTGGACGGTCTCGTGCTGGCCAGGTCGGCCTTCAACCATTCGATGAATTACCGATCCGCGGTGATCTACGGACGGTTCGAGGTGGTGGAGGGCAGTGCGGACAAGCTGATGGCGCTGGATGCCTTGATGGACAAGATCGCGCCCGGTCGCAAGCATGACGCGCGGCCCGGCAATGAGAAGGAACTCAATGCGACCAGCGTGCTGCGGATTGCGCTTGAGGAAGCCGCCGTGAAAGTCAGCGATTCAATGCCGTCCGACAAGGACGAAGATCTCGCGCTCGCCGTCTGGACGGGGATCCTGCCGCTGAAGACGACGCGCGGCGCACCGGTTCATGCCGACGGCACCATGCCGGTGCCGGACTACGTCCGCAACTGGGCCGAGTGAGTTGCGCGACAAGGCCGCGCGGTTTTGCGGAAAGCGGCAGCGCGCGGTGTTTGGAGCCGTGTCGCTTTCGCATGGCAGCGAGACGCGACCTTCACGGGCCGACAGCGAGAAGGTCGCGCTGTCGTAACGGCGTGCGTTTCACTCGGTGCGATGCTCATGCGCGTCGTGCGGCGGATGCGACTCCGCAGCGTGCGGATGCGGTGCGGGCGCGTGCTCGGGGGCCGGTTGCCGCGGCGGTTGTGCCGCGTGTTCCTGAGGGTGCGCTTCGTTGTGCGGCGGCGCCTCCTTGTGCAGTTGCTGCTGGGCCTCGTTACGTTGCTGCGTTGCTTCGCGCTCCTGCTGCTGCGCCGCATTGTGTTGCTGCATCTCCTCGCGCTGCTGTTGCTCCGCTGCGTTGTGTTGCTGCATTTCCGCGCGTTGCTGCTGCTGTGCCGCGTTGTGTTGTTGCATTTCCGCGCGTTGCTGCAGTGCCTCGTTGCGCTGTTGTTGCTGCAATTGCTGTTGCTGCACGGTTGCGCGATTTTCCTGCGCGGCGCGCTCCTGCTGCAGCGCCTGCTGATGCTCGTCACGCATCGCGCCGGGCGCATGTTGCGCCGGTGTTTCGGCATGCGGTTCGTTCGTGCGGTTCTGCGCGAATGCGTCGGGCGACGGCCGCGCGCCGGGGCGCGTATCGTTCGCGCCGAAGTGCGGCATCGTCATCGGCACGGCGCCCGGGCGCTGCTCCATGGCCTGCTCGCGCATCGGCGTCGCGCCCGGCTGCATCGTGTTGCGTTCGATCGTCGTGTTCGTCGTGTTGTTGGTGACGTTGCCGCCGTAGTTGTTCGTGATGCGCGTGTTGCGGATATTGGTGATGTTGTTGATCACGGTGGTCGACTTCGTCACATACGTGGTGTGGTTGTACACCACGGCCGGGCGCTGCCAGCCGCCGTTCCAGCCGGGGCCTTCCGGACGCGGCGCGCCCCAGTTCATGCCCCATGCGTGCCAGCCCCAGTCGTGGTGCCCGAAGATCGCGGCGCCGACGGCGATGCCGACGCCGAATGTGATCACGCCGGCGGCAACGACTTCACCCGTGCTGTATGAAGGCGGCCGATACACGTAGCCGGGGTAGGACGAGACCGGCTCGCCGTAGACGACCGTCGGGTTGTAAGTCGGGACATAGACGACGTCGGGCTGGGCCGATTCGATCTCGATGGCCTGCGCGGGCGGCGGCACGATCGCCGGCCCGGCGTAGACGACGGGCGCGTCGGTGGCCGGCGTATAGCCGGACGGTGCGGCCTGCGCGACTTGCGTGACGCGCATCTGGCCGCCCGAGCGGAGATGGCCGGACGTCTGCGCGCGCTGGCGCATCGCCTGGATCGCGTTCATCACGTCGGTCGGATCGTTGTAGTACGCCTGGCCGAGCGACGTGGTCCAGGCCGGGTTCGACGCCATCTGCGACAGCACCGCGGGGAACGCGGTCAACGCCTTGACGGACGGATCCCACGGCTGCGTATCGGCGGCGGTGGCGAGTGCCTGTCCTTTCAATGACGGATTCTGCATCACCCAGTTGTTGGCGGCCGTGACCTGGTCCGGGTACGTTGCCCCCGCGAGCACCAGCGCGACGAGCTTGTCGGGGAACAGCGCGATCGGCGCGACCATCTGGTAGAGCTGATCGGCGGTCGGCGGCGTGTAGGCGACCGGCGTCGAAGCGGGCTGGGCCGCCGCGGCCGCGCTCGCGTCGCTGGCCGGCGCTGCGGCGCTGCTGTCGCCGTTCTTGTTACAGGCCGAGAGGCCGAGCAGCGACACGATGAGGGACGACGCGATCAGCGTTCTGACGGGGCGGTGTGCACGTGTGTTGTTCATGTTGTTCGTTCGGTGTTGTGTCGGCATTGGCAGGCACGCGGGGGGCGCGATCGGCTTGAGCACTGTGCCGCGACCGTACGCGTCTGCTCCGGGGGCATCGGCCGGTGCAGGTGGCAGGGTCGTGTTCGCATGATGGTGGTCCCGCGACGAATCGATATATCCAGTTAAACGCGTGACACGCGCGGAAGTTGTCTGGGTGTTGTGTAACAGTGTGTGTACCTTGCAGTCCGTAAGCAGGCTGGCGCTGCCCGGGTAATGGATCTGAAAGTTGTTCGCGCAACGATTGCAAGGTCGGCGAGTGCATCGTCGCGCCGGATGCTGCTCCGCGAGATTGCGCGGAACGCAAAAAACCCGCGAGGGCTTGGCAGCCCTCGCGGGTCGTTCAAACGATCACATCCGGTTCGATGCGTGCGCTGGCGCGCACGCGGAACCGGGGCGGTCATCGGCGCATCACCGCGCGAAATCCGGCGTGCTCTGGATGAACGCGTTCAGCTTCGAGATGTTCACGCTGCCGAAGCCCGTCGTCGCGTCCCAGCCGGCCTTCGCCTTGTAGCCGTAGGTGCCGCTGCCGTTGTTGCCGGACGTGACGTCGTGCAGCAGCGCCGCGTTGGTCGGGAAGTACTTGTAGATGCTCGACGCGGGGAATCCGAGCGCATTGTTGTTCGCGGACTGCAGCCGCGCCCAGATGCCCGTGAAGATCGGCGCGGCAAGGCTCGTGCCGCCTTCGTTGTTCAGGTAGCCCGAGCCCCACAGCGTGTTGGACGTCTGGCCGTTCACGACGAGGATCGCACCGGTGCGCAGGTCCGCATCGAAGCCGACGTCAGGCAGTGCGCGCTTGGTCGATCCGGTGAGGCTCGACGATTGCCACGACGGCGCGGCTTCGTACTTGCTGTACCCGCCGCCCGTCGACCACACGGTGCCCGGCTGCCAGCTCGGATCGTTCCACACGATCTCGCTGTTGTACGCGTGGGTCGACGTATTCGTGAACAGTGTCGTGCCGCCGACCGCGATCACGTACGGCGACGTTGCCGGCTCGCTTACCGTGTAGGTCGAGCGCGATGGTGTGCCGCCCGCGCATTCGTACGCACCATGGTCGCCGGCGGATACCGAGAAGGTTTGCCCCTGCGCGATCGCCTGCTTGAAGATGGTGTCGTCGGTGGCCTGCGAGCCGGTGCTGTTCGCGGACGATTCGCACACGCCGAGCGACACGTTGATCACCTTCGCGACGTTGTCGGTCACGGCCTTGTTGTAGGCGGCGGTGATCGCCGTGAGCGTCATCGACGGTGCGACGTAGAACACGACCTGCTTCACGCTGCCGCCGGCCGCGCTGACGATCGACTGGCTGTCGAGGTTCCATTCGACGGTGCCGTCGGTGTCGGTGTACGAGCTGCCGGACGGGCCCGTCTGCACGATGCTGCTGCTGATCGTGCCGAGGCTGTTGTTCGCGGCGAACGTATTGAGGTCGCTCACCGTCTGCGACAGGTCGCCTTCGGAGATGATGCCGACGGTGGTCTGCGAGGCCGTCGGCGAGCCGTCGCCGCCGTAGATCGACGAGAATTCGGTCGGGTTGTGCGGCACCGCCGATGCGCCGGCCGGAATCGTCAGGTTGCTGGTGTTGCCTTGCGGCTGGCTGCCCGCGCCCGTGTGCATCAGCTCGACGTTCTGCAGGCCGAGCACCGCGCCCACGACGCCGCCGATCGCGTTCGGCACTTGCGCGGCATCGGTATTCGCATAGACGCTGCGGCCGTTATGCGTGAAACGCTTGAGCGTCGTGCGGAACGCGGACTTGATGGTCGCCGCGGTGCCGGACGCGGATACCAGCAGGCGGTTCGGCGCGACCACGATGTTCACGAAGCCTGCCTTGCGCAGATGCGCGACGACCGAGGCGACCTGCTGGTCGGTCGGCGCATATTGCGTCGCGAACTGCGCCGGCGTGAGGAACTGCCGGTAATGCGGTGAACCAGGCGTATGCAGGTCGTGCAGGTATTGGTCGAGTTGTGCTTCGTTGCGCAGGTTCAGCCCGAGCACGATGTCCACCGATTCGCCCGGCGCCAGCTCGACCGCCGCGGCGGCAGCGGCGGCCGTGCTCGCGGCAGGCGCACCGGCCGTGCCGGCTTCGCTCTGCTGCACGAGCGGCAGAAAGCCCTTGGTGCGCGTTTCCGTCCAGCCGGCAGCCGGCGCGGCATGGACCGTCGCCATGCCGAACGACGCGGCGGCAGCGGCGGCGAATGCAAGCTTGACGAAGCGAATGTGCTTTTGTTTCTTGTCTGCAACCTGGTTCATTTGAATTACCCCTCCGGTTGAACATCGAACGGCACGAACAACAACGGTCGACAGCGGTGCGGATCATGCACCGCCGATTTCTGTCGCCCGCGTGCGGATGGCGCGGACGCGACAGGGCCTTTCGCCCGATCCGGAAAGGTGTTTTTTCTCCGGAGGCGAAATACGGAAAATGCGGTAACGGGAAGGCTGCGCCGCGAAACGACGCAACTGCGCAGCGAATGGCGCGGGCGGGATTGCTAGAGCAACAGTTTCGGTGTCCTGCTCATTTGATTCGATCCTTAGGCCCGCTGCCGGATGGCAGTTGTCCAATGAGATGCATCGGGATGTTGCATGCACCGGCGCGCGAACGATACGGCCGGCGGCGAGCACTTCGGTGCGGCGGAAGCGAAAAAACGTAGAGCGGAAGCGATTGTGTAGTGAGCAATTCGTCAGATTGCTTGCATCTGACGGTATCAAGAACGAAAGCGAGGTGTCAAACTTTTTTTGATTATATGAAACTAAATTAAAGCGAATAAGTGCAATGTTTTTGAAAATATTGGCAGTGTTTTGTAATATTCGGAGCCGCCAAAGAAAGTAATGCTGAATGCGATTTGCCGATCGTTTCTGGTTCGATGCGTAATGGGCGCAATGGGCGAATCGTGTTCGAGGCGTGACTCGAATCGCCGGGGCGCGGCGGCGAGAGTCGAGTTCGCGGGCAGCAGGAAGCGTGGCATGAAGTCGCGAGGTGTCCGACATGCCGCATGCCGGCCCAGTAAACGAGGATCGAACCTGACATGATCGATAACGACAAGCTTTGCATCGAAGTGCCTGCGACCTGGAGGGCCGCGCTGGCGGATGCACGATGGACGCGACAGACGGAAGGGCAGTCGGATGCCGCGGTGTTCCGGCTCGATGCGCGCGATGGATCGCGCCGATTCATCAAGACCGAACCGGCGGGGCCGCTGGGCGAACTGCGCGACGAGGCGGCGCGACTGCGTTGGCTGGCGACGACGGGTTTGCCGGGTGCGCAGGTGCTCGACGTGGCGTCGGCGGCGGGGCGCGAGTGGATGCTGCTGAGTGCCGTGCGCGGTGAAAATCTCGAAGTCGCGCAGCTCGCGCCGGCGGCGAAGGTCGCGATCATGGCCGATGCGCTGCGAGAACTACATCGGCTGGATCCGGCAACCTGCTCGTTCGATCACGGCGTTGCGTCTCGCATCGAGCGTGCCCGTGCGCGGATGCACGCGGGGCTCGTCGACGAAGATAACCTCGACGATGCGAATACGGGCGTACCGATCGACGAACTGTTCGGCAGGCTTCAGGCGAGCCGGCCGTCGATCGAAGACAAGGTCGTCACGCACGGTGACGCGTGCCTGCCCAACTTCATGGTCGAAGACGGTCGCTTCTCGGGCTTCATCGACTGCGGACGCCTCGGTGTGGCCGATCGCTATCAGGATTTGGCGCTGGCGGCGCGTGATATCGAAGCTGATCTCGGCAGCGAATGGATCGCGCCGTTCTTCGCGCGATACGGGATCGGGCAGCCCGATCCGGATCGGATCGCTTTCTACCGGCTGCTCGACGAATTTTTCTGAGACCGTTTGATGTTGCGGATGGCGCAGGAGATTGCTGCCTTGCTTCCCGTTTCACCTGAAATCAGCAGGAATCCTGCTTTTACTGTCGTGCACCAGCATGCCGTAGCGCATCCACAGCTTCCGCGTTGTCGTGCGACTGCGCGAGCTGCAGCAGCGACTGGCCGCGCCGATCGACATGATTCGGATTCGCACCGTGTGCGACGAGGAGCGGGATCAGTTCGAATCGATTGAACAGCGTGGCGAACCCCAGCGCGGTTTCTCCGGCGCCGTTCGTCTGGTCGATCGGGCATGGTGTGTCGATCAGGCGCCGCGCAATATTGGGTTCGTTCTTGAAGAGGGCACCCATCAGCGCCGTGTTGCCGTGACGGTCGCCCGCGCATGCGTTTGCACCGGCCGACAGCAGGTAGTCGAGCGCGGCTGGCTGGCCGTCGTAGGACGCGAGTATCACGGCCGTAAAGCCGTGACTGTCGGTGGCGTCGACGGGATAGCCGGCGTCGTGCAATGCGCGCAGGATGTCGACGCGTCCAGCGCGGGCGGCATCGAACCAGTCGCCGTCGTAACGGCGCAGCGCGGCAGGATCGGCTCGCGAATACGCGGGCCGGTCGGGGAGGTGCGCGCAACCGGCGATCGCGGCCAGCGCCAGGGCCGTTGCGGTCGAACGGATCGCGCGCGTCAGGCGTTTGGATTGCATGAGGATGTCCAGATGTGTGGGTCAGGTCGACGCGCGCGGCGCAGCCCCGAACGTCGACAGCGACCGGAGTCGCGGGATCAGTTCTCGCTCAGCTTTGCCGCGAGCGCTTGCACTTGCCCGACGTCGGCATGAACGGCCTGCGCGAGACGCGTGCCGTAGTCGGCATCGGCCTTGTAGAAGTACGACAGCATGGCGTACTGGTTGTGCGCGTTCGTGACCTTGCCGAGATCGCCGGACAGCGCGGTGATCAGGTCGTTCCTGTCCTGCTGCGACAGGCTGCGGTAGTACTCGCCAGCCTGACGGAACCGCAGCTTCTTGTGGATCGCTTCCTGCTGCGTCGTTCCGCCGAGCGCCATGCACACGGACTTGTACTGCGGATCCGGCGCGAGTTCATGCAGCGTCGACGGTTCGTAGTTCACCTCGCCCTTGCGGTCGCCGGCGTTCATCTTGCCGTCCTGGTTGTTGTTGACCACCGGCACGACGGGCCGGTTGATCGGCAGATCCATGTAGTTCGCGCCGAGCCGGTACATCTGCGTGTCGGCGTATGCGAACAGGCGATCCTGCAGCATCCGGTCTTCGGATGGCTCGATGCCCGGCACGAGTCGCGACGGCGCGAACGCCGATTCCTCGGTCGACTGGAAGTAGTTGTCGGGCACGCGGTTCAGCGTCATCGTGCCGATCTTGCGCTCGGGCACACCGGTCCACACCTTCGTGTCGTCCAGCGCATCGAAGTCGAACCGGTTCAGGTCCTGCGGCGTGAGCACCTGCACGTACAGATCCCACTTCGGGAAGTCGCCTTGCTTCAGCGCGCCGTACAGGTCGTTCGTCATCATGTTCCAGTCGCGCCCGATCGATGCGTCGATGTCTTGCGGACGCAGGCCGTGCACGCCTTGCTGGCTTTTCCAGTGGAATTTCACGTAGTGCACGTCGCCCTGCGCATTGACGAACTTGAACGCATGCACCGCGAAGCCGTCCATGTGACGATACGAATCGGGCATGCCCGCATTCGTGTACAGCATCGTCAGCAGGTTCGTCGCTTCGGGCGTGTTCGCGAAGAAGTCGAACGCGAGGTTCGGATCCTGCACGCCGGTCACGGCGCTCGGCTTGTTCGCGTGAACGAAGTCGGGGAACTTGATGCCGTCGCGAATGAAGAACACCGGCCAGTTGATGCCGACCATGTCCCAGTTGCCCTGCTGCGTATAGAACTTAACCGCGAAGCCGCGCGGATCGCGCGCCTGTTCGGGCGAGCCGCGATAGCCCATCACGGTGGAGAAGCGCACGAACACCGGTGTGCGGGTGCCCGGCGTGAAGACCTTCGCTTTCGTCAGGCTCGAGATGTCGGCGGTCGGCACGAACTCGCCGAATGCACCGGTGCCGCGCGCATGCACGACGCGTTCCGGAATGCGTTCGCGGTCGAAGCGCTGCAGTTTCTCGATGAGTGCGGAGTCTTGCAGGAGCACGGGGCCGGCAGGGCCGGCCGTCTGCGAATTCGCGTTGTCGCCGACGGGGGCGCCCGTGTCTCGAGTGAGTTCGGCGGCATGAGGCGACGCGGAAAGTGCCACGCAGATAGCGGCGACTGCGTGGCTCAGCACACGACTGGAGGATGAAGACATGACGATGGAACTCCTTGAATCCGATCGGTGGTGGGGAAGCCGACTGAATTAGAAGAGATCGTCAGATGATTGGCTAATTGATATTCGATATGTTTCCGATAGCGGCGTCGCCGATGCGGCGCGAGCCCGCTTGTTGTCGGCGCAGACGGTGAATATCGTTGCGCACGCAATGAGTTGTTGCGTCGCGCTTCGCAAAGCGATCCGCGAGTGTCGAACACCGACGCTTGAACGTGCGATGCCTTGCGTGGGTGATGCGGTCTGCAGACCGAGCATCGGCGCCGCGACAACCTCGGCGAACCCGGCTGCGCGGCACCGATCGACTCGACGTCAACCCGCGCCAGTTTGCCACCCGAGCCCGAGGCTCTTCTGCACCGACACGTAGTCCTTGATCAGTTCCGCCTGCCCGGCGATCACGTTCTGCTGGGCGGACAGCGCTTCGCGTTGCGTATCGAGCAGGTCGATCATCGATGCGACGCCCGCGCGATAGCGCTCGTCCATCAGCGATCGGGAATGCACGGCCGACGTCTGCACCTTGGTGAGCGCAACGACGTGCTCGCGCTGGTGCCCGTAGCGCTGCAATGCCGTGTTCGCATCCTGCAATGCACCGAGTACCGCCTTCTGATAATTTGCTTCCGCTTCGTCGCGCGATGCTTCGGCCGCGCGCACTGCGCCGCGCGTACGCCCGAAGTCGAGAATGTTCCATTGCAGATAGGGCGCACCGACCCACGTGAAGTTTTGCTTACGGAACAGATGGCCCGGGTCGGTCGCGCTGAAGCCGAGATCGCCGAGCAGCGTCACCTTCGGGAAATAGTCGGCGACGTGCTCGCCGATCTGCGCATTGCTCGATGCGAGCCGGCGCTCGGCCGCGCGAATGTCGGGGCGCTGTTTCAGCAGCGTGGCCGGATCGCCGATCGCGACGCTGCCGGGTAGCGTCGGCAGCGGTGCATCCGGTGTCGACAAGGTTGCGTCGAGCGCACCGGGTGCGCGGCCCGTCAGGATCGCGAGCCGGTCGAGCGATTCCGTCACCTGCGCGTCGAGCGGGATCAGCGATGCGCGCGTGGTTTCGACTTGCGTCGTCAGGCGTTCGATGTCGACATCGGCGGCGACGCCGCGCGCGCGACGCTGCTGCGTGAGTTCGAGCATCGTCTGCTGCAACTCGGCGGTGCGCTGCGACAGCGCCAGCCGCTGCTGCTGGTCGCGCAGGTCGACATACGCGTTCGCAACTTCGGCTGCGATCGACACCTGCGTATCGGCGAGATCGGCGTCGACCGCTTCCGCCTGCGCGGACGCGGCTTCAACTGCGCGGCGCGTGCCGCCGAACAGGTCGATTTCCCAGGTTGCGTCGAAGCCTGCCGAATAGAGCTGCAGCGGGCCTGAGCCGCCCAGCGACGGCGACGTCCCGCCCGGCTGGTTCGAGCCGTTCGACGGCAGCAGCGAACCGAGCGCGCTGACGTCCGGCTCGCGCATGCGGATCGCGGCGGCGGTGGCCGACGATTTCGGCAACTGCGCCGCGCGCTGTTGCGACAGCTGCGCGCGCGATGCGCGCAAGCGGGCCTGCGCAGCGTGCAGATCGGGGTTGTACACGAGTGCGGCGGTGATCAGGTCGTCGAGCTGGCGATCGTTGAGCGCGTGCCACCACGCGCTCGGCGCGGGCGCAGCTGTGTCGATGCCGGAGGCCGGCGCGCGCACGAAGGTCGGGGCATCCGGTGCGGCGGGCGCGCCGCGGTAATCGGGGCCGACCGTGCAGCCGGCGAGCAGGCACGCAGCCGCGCACAGCGTGAGCGCAGGGCGGCGGGGCAGGGAGAAGGGTTTCATCGCATCAGACGGTTCAGTGGCCGGACGACATCGGCTGCGGCCCGCGCGGCGTTCTCAGCAGCAGCGCGAGCGGTACGCAGGCGAGCAGCGCGAGGCCCAGCAGATAAAAGGTTTCGGAATAGGTCATCACGACGGCCTGGATCTGGATCTGCTGCGCCAATTGCCCGAGCGCGCGCATGTTCGAATACGCGAGGTCGCCGGTGTGCGCGAACCAGTTGGCCGCATAGGCGGACAGCCGGTCCTGCCCGATCAGCGAGTTGGCCGTCACCGATTCGCGGAGCGCGGCCGTATGGAAGGTCGTGCGCCGGTCGATCACGGTGCCGATGATCGCGAGCCCGATCGAGCCGCCCAGATTGCGCGCCATGTTGTAGAGCCCGGCCGCATCGCCCGAGTCTTCGCGCGCGACCGCCGCCATCGATGCCTGGTTCAGCGGCATCATTGCGAGCATCTGTGCGACGCCGCGGATCAGTTGCGACCAGACGAAGTCGTGGCCGACACTTTGCGCGGTCAGGCTGATGTCGAGCATGCAACTCAGGCAGAACAGCAGCAGCCCCGAGATCACGAGGATGCGGAAATCGACCTTGCCGAGCAGGCGCGGCAGGATCGGCATCACGAGAAAGGCGGGCAGCCCCGACAGCAGCATGATCGCGCCCGCCTGTTCCGCGTTGTAGCCGGCGACGATCGCGAGGAACTGCGGCAGCAGGTAGGACACGCCGTACAGCCCGGCACCGACCGCGGACACGATCACGATCACGCTCGCATAGCGCGGGTTGCGCATCAGCGACAGCCGCATGATCGGCCGCTTCGCAAAGATCTGCGACAACGCGATCAGGATCATCCCGGCGAGCGACACGAGGCTCAGCGTGACGATCATCTGCGATTCGAACCAGCGTTCGCGCTGGCCTTCCTCGAGCACGACGGTGAGCGAGCTCAGGCCGATTGCGAGGCCGAAGATCCCGAGCCAGTCCGCGTTCAGGAACGAGTGCCATTGCGGGCGGTCCGACGGCAGCCCGAAGATCAACAGCGCCATCAGCAACAGGCACACCGGCAGGTTCAGGAAAAAGCACCAGCTCCAGCTGACGTTCTCAGCAAGCCAGCCGCCGAGCACCGGGCCGAACAGCGGCCCGAGCAGCACGATCAGGCCAAACAGCGTCATGCCGACCGGCAACTGCGACAGCGGCAGCCGCGTGCGGATGATGGTCTGCGCGGTCGGGATCAGCGCACCGCCGGTGAAGCCCTGGCCGATCCGGCCGGCGATCATCATCGGCAATGAATGCGACCAGCCGCACATCATCGAGAACGCGATGAACAGCGCGGAGTTCGTCAGCAGGAAATTGCGCAGCCCGAACACGCGCGTGAGCCACGCAGCGAGCGGGATCATCACGATTTCGGACATCAGGTAGCCGGTCGAGATCCACGTGCCTTCGGTGCCGGTCGCGCCGATTTCGCCCTGGATCTGCGGCAGCGCCGAGTTCGTGATCGAGATATCGAGGGTCGCCATCAGCGCGCCGAGCGCGCCGGCCGCGACTGCGATCCAGTCGGTCATGCTCGCGCGGCCTTCGTGCGGCGGCGTGGGCATCGTGGCGGACGGTTCAGCCATGGTGCGTCTCGTCGCGGGTCGAGCGCGTATCGACGTCGACCGTCACCGACAGCCCCGGCAGCAGCATGCGTTGCGCGCGGGCGTTCGCGGCGAGGCGGATGCGCACCGGCACGCGCTGGACGATTTTCGTGAAGTTGCCGGTCGCGTTCTCGGGCGGCAGCAGCGCGAACTGCGCGCCGGTGCCGGGCGCGAAGCTGTCGACGACGCCGGACAACGCGCCGTCCGGCAACGCGTCGACGTGCAGTTCGACGGGCTGGCCGATGCGCATGTTGCCGATCTGCGTTTCCTTGAAGTTCGCGACGAGGTAGATCGCGTCGACGGGCACCACGGTCAGCATGCGCGTGCCGGGCTGCACGTATTGACCGACCCGCACCGTGCGATCGCCGACGCGGCCGGCGAGGGTGCTGCGCACGATCGTGTTGTCGAGGTCGAGCTGCGCCTGCGCGGCGCTGGCCTGCGCGGCTTCGAGTTGCGCGTGTGCCTGCTGGAGCTGCGCGGTGAACGATGCGATCTGCGTGCGCGCGGCAGCGATCGACGCAGTGTTCGCGGCGAGCGTCGCGGTCGCCTGGTCGCGCGTGCTCTTCAGGTCGGCCACGCGTTCGTGCGTTTCCGCACCGGTCGCCGCGAGCGGCGCATAGCGCGTGTATTCGTCGCTGGCGTGCTGCGCATTGATCCGCGACACCTTCGCCTGCGCGTCGGCCTGTTCGAGATTCGCGTGCTGCTGGCTGATGTCGGCCTCGGCGCGTGCGATATCCGCGCGGCGCGCGTCGACGGTCGCAAGCGACTGCGCGAGCGCGACCTGGTACTGGCGGACGTCGAGCCGCACGAGCGGATCGCCGGCCTTCACGGCCTGGTTGTCGCGCACATACACGTCGGTCACGTAGCCGGCGACCTTCGGCGCGGCAGTCATGCTGTCCGCTTGCAGGTACGCGTCGTTGGTGCTCTCGATGAAGCGGCCGACCGTCCACCAGCGGCCGAGCCAGACGGCGCCGCCGATGGCAGCGAGCACGACGGCGACGAGCAGGACGCGCCGCTTCGCGCCCGTGCCGTTGCGCGACGTTGTTCCGTTTTCCTGACGATTTGCTTTCTGTGGCGGGTCTTGCAGCGTCGACATGCTGGCGTCCAATTTATTCCAAGTGGAAGAATTATTCCAGTTGATAAAATTGTGTCAAGTAGAATGTCGATCGATCGAATGACGAGGAAGGCATGAACGAAGCGAAGAAGCTGCGCCGTACGTCGGCGGGCGGCTACGCCCGCGGCGACGAAACGCGCCAGCGGATCATCGAGGCGGCGATCGAACTGTTCGGCGAGCGCGGGTTCGCGGGTGCATCGACACGCGAGATCGCCGCGATGGCCGGCGTGAACGCGCCGGCGCTCCAGTACTACTTCGAGAACAAGGAGGGCGTGTACCGCGCGTGCGTGGAGACGATCGCGGAGCACGGCTGGGAGGTGTTCGCACCGTCGGTCGGCCATGCGTGGGCGATGCTCGATGCGGACGCGGACGTCGACGTGCTGATCGACGCATTCGTCGGGCTGCTGCGCGCGCTGTCGGACCGGATGTTCACGGCGCCGAAGACGATGAACCAGCGGATGTTCTTCGCGCGCGAGCAAGGCGGCCAGGAGCCGGCGAGCGCGAGCGAAATCCTGATGACGCGCATGCGCAAGCCGCTCAACGACGTGAGCGCCGAACTGATCGGCCGCATCTCGGGGCGGCCGGCCGACGATCCCGTCACGCGATTGCGCGCGCTGAGCCTGTTCGGGCAGATCACGGTGTTCCACATCGCGCAGCGTTCGGCGCTGCAGCTGCTCGAATGGGAGGCATTCGAGGGCGAGCGCGCGGCGCTGTTGATCGACACGATCGCCGAACAGACGCGCATGCTGCTCGAGCAATGGCACGCGCAGCGCGACGTGGCGGCTGCGCCTCCTGAATCCGGTTCGAAGCGCGGGCAGGGTGCGGCGGCGAAACGCACGGTGAAGGCGTCGGCACCTGCCGCGACAAGCACCCGGCGCGTGAACAAGCCCGCCGCGCGCTGAACGCGGCGCGTCGTCAGCACCGGCCGGTCAATTCGGCTTGCGCGCGGGTTCGGCCGGCGACGGCGGCCGGGTCGTCGCTTCGACGGCATGGCCGTTGTCGCCGTTGCTGTCGTTTTCGCCATCGACGACCGGCCGCGATCCGTCCGCGTACGCGACGACGCTGCGCTGCGGATTGGCGATCCGGATGCCGCGCTCGCGGAACGTCTCCGCGATCCGCCGGTTGAATTCACGCTGCACGCTCCAGCGCGTCGAGTCCGTGCATTGCATCTGTCCGGCCAGCGCGAGCGTTGCGCCGTCGACCTGATCGATACCCCAGTAGCTGAAGTCCGACAGGATGCCGTCGCGGTATTTCGGATCGTCGCGCAACGCGGCGCCAATCTCCTTCAGCGTCGCGATCGCGCGATCGATATCCTCGCCGTAGGCAATGCTGATCTTGACGGCCGCGTTGCCGAGCCCGCGATTCGTGTTGTTGACGGTGGTCACCGAACTGAACGGGATCGTGTACAGCGACCCGTCGCCGGCGCGCAGTCGCACGGTGCGGATCGACAGGTACTCGACCGTGCCCGACACGCCGGCGAGCGTGACCCAGTCGCCGACCTGCATCGCGTTTTCCATCAGCAGGAAGATCCCGGTGATGAAATCCTGCACGAGCTTCTGCGAGCCGAAGCCGAGCGCGACGCCGAAGATGCTGGCGCCGGCAAGCAGCGGGCCGACGTTCACGCCGAGCTGGCTGAGGCCCGTCAGTACGACGACGAGCGCGATCATCACGAACAGCAGCGAGCGCAGCATCGGCAGCAGCGTGCGCAGCCGCGCCGCGCGCATGAGATTGCCTTCGCGCGTCCATCGTTGCAGCCGGCGCTCGATCGCGATGTTCGCGGCTTCCCACACGATGAGCGCGACGATGGCCGCAATCGCGATCGTCACCAGTGCCGACGCGAGCCGGTGGCCGATCGTGCCGGTTTCGAACGCGCGGAAGATCGGTACGCCCCAGATCTGCAGCAGCAGCGCGACGGTCACGATGCCGATCGCGCCCGACAGGATCTGGCGTAGCAGCGGGTAGTAGCGGTACGCGTGCGCATGGACGAGCGTGCGGTCTTCGTCGCGGCCCTGGAACAGCCGCGCGAGCGCACCGAACACGACGATCGACACCATCCGCATGCCGATCATCACGGCGATCGAGCGGCCGCCGAGCGTGATCAAAACGCGGTAGCCGTTGTGGACGTCGAGCGCCCACACGAACCACAGCGCCATCACGATGAATACCGACACGGGCGCCCATGCGTCCGCGAGCGCGTTGCCGATCATCGCGAACGACGGACGGTCCTCGCCGGCCGCGCGGATCCGCGCGGCGACGGGCCGGCGGCACTGCAGGATCAGCGCCGAGACCATCAGGTGCCCGACGAGTGCGACGGCTTTCAGCAGCGCGAGGTGACCGGCGTCGCTGAGACCGAAGTTCGCGGCGACCTCGACCGCCGCCGTGCAGGCGCCGACGACGATCGCGATCCGCGCGATCGAGCGTTGGGCGAAGTCGGCCCACGCGTCGCTGATATGCAGCAGCCGCAATTGCCGTGCATCGGGCTGGAAGCACAGCCGGCTGACGATCGTGACGAGGCGGCAGATCACGTAGATGTCGATCAGTGCTTCGAGCGCGGATTCGATCGGGCCGCCGGCATCGCCGATCGCCGACATCGTCAGGCTCGCGACGCCGACGAACACGAGCAGCGGCACCGCGCGCACGCGATGCCCAGCCGGCCGACCATCAGCACCGCGAAATTCCACGCGACGCCGGTCACGACGTGGCTGCCGATGAACACCAGCAATGCCCCCATCAGCAGCTTGCGACGCTCGACATGGCG